>DMBB01000081.1 GCA_003446295.1 Erysipelotrichaceae bacterium | reverse complement strand
CTGTCAGCAGATGCAGCGGTGTTTCATAATGGGACAGTGTAATGCAGGGTTCCATGCCAAGTCTCAGCATTTCATCAAACATGTCTTCATAGAACTTCAGACCTGCTTCGTTCGGTTCTTCTTCGTCGCCGTTCGGGAAAATACGTCCCCATGCGATCGATGTTCTGAAGCAGTTGAATCCCATGCCTGCCATCAGCGCAAGGTCTTCCTTGTAGCGATGATAGAAGTCGATGCCTTCATGGCTCAGATAAACCTTGTCGGGATTCAGACACATTTCCCATTTGCCTGTTTTCTCATTCCACTTCAGGCCGGGGTCTTTGGAACCGATACCGACCATAACATCGGTAACGTTGGGCTGTTTGCCGTCTTCAAGCCAGGCACCTTCGAGCTGGTTCGCTGCTACTGCACCGCCCCAGAGAAATCCTTTCGGAAAATCCATAATTCAGTCCTCCATATTCAATTGATGATCATTCAGCTTCATGCCGCGATAAAAACGGCATAATCGTGCTTCGTTCTAAAGAAATTGTTTCATTTGACTCCGACAGTGTCAAGTACAAAAAGGAAATCGGCACAATAGTATCAGAAAGCTTTCATAAGTGTTTCATTTGTCTCGTAAAAACATCATAAACACGCAAAATCAGGGCTGATTTCCATGCGTCTTTGGTGTCAAAAAAAAACTCCTGTGATCTGTATGATCATAGGAGTCCGCTTTATCAGTTTTCGAGGGCTTCCGCACACTTGACAAGCAGGTCGCGGATCGGCAGATGCTGAGGGCATGCGCCTTCGCATGCACCGCACTGGATGCACTCGGATGCCTTGCCGTGAGGCTCTTTTGTTGCGTTGGCATAAGCACGCTTCGCAGCTTCTGTCTGTGAGAAGATCATCTCACGGTTCATTGCCGCGAAAATATCCGGGATGCGGATCTGCATCGGGCAGCCGTCCACACAGTATCTGCATGCTGTGCAGGGGATCTGCGGGATCTCATTGAGCGCCTTCTGGGCATTGCGGATCGTTTCCTGTTCCATCTCAGTCATGCCTGTGAAGTCTTTCATGTAGGATGTATTGTCAGCCATCTGTTCAATGCTGGACATACCGCTCAATACGACCATGACATTCGGCAGTGAAGCGATATATCTGATCGCCCAGGATGCCGGTGACATATCCGGTTCTGCTTTTGTCAGGATCTCTTTGACAGGCAGCGGCGGATCTGCCAGTGTGCCGCCCTTGACAGGCTCCATGACAACAACGGGCTTGCCGTACTTCTCACATACTTCATAGCACAGTCTGGACTGTACTGTAGGGCTTTCCCAGTCAGCGTAGTTCAGCTGCAGCTGGACGAATTCAGCTTCCGGATGTGCCTGCAGGATGCTTTCCAGAACATCTGCTGTATCGTGGAAGGAGAAACCGACATGCTTGATCAGTCCTTTTGCCTTCTGTTCCTGAACAAAATCCCAGATATGATATTCTTCATACTTATCAATGTTGCTTTTGCTGAGGGCGTGCAGCAGATAGAAGTCAAAGTATCCTGCTCCGGTCCGTTCCAGACTCGTATAGAATTCCTGCTTTGCGGATTTCTCATCATGGCATGCATATGCTGAAGCGTTCAGCTTGCTTGCAAGATAGTAGGATTCTCTCGGGTAGCGGTCTACCAGCGCCTGTTTGCAGGCTGCTTCTGATCCGTTGTAAACAAATGCAGTATCAAAATATTTCAATCCTGCATCAAGGAACATATCGACCATCTTTTTTGTCTGTTCGATATCGATCTCATCTGTTACCTTGTTGATGCGGGGCAGTCTCATCAGACCAAACCCGAGCTTCGGCATGGCTTTTGCAAATTCCTTTTCCATTTATAAATCCTCCTTCGTATATACCTGCTGTTTCCCGATGCAGGCATTACCCATTTTGAATGACGATATCGCAGATTCTGCGGATATCGTAAGCGTTGAAATATGTCTCCTCCAGCGGGATCCATTTTTCTTTGAATTCGTTGTACTTTTCCTGGCCGTCGCGTAGCAGCACACGCTTCAGCTGTGCTTCAGGATCGATATCCATGAAGATCTTCAGATCACTGTATTTCTGCAGCAGCGGATGGCAGCTGTAGGAACCTTCCAGAATGATGCAGTCACGCACTTCCGTGCTGACCGGTTCACTCAAGGCCATGATGCCTCTGATGAATTTCCGGTGACTGATCACTGTGCAGCCGTTTCTGAAGGGCTCAAGGACTTCTTCAATCAGACGTTCACGGTCAACATTTCCGCCCGGCTCGGCATAGCGTTCAGGCGTTCTTTGATGCACCTGCAGAAAAAAGTCATCCATATGGAATACCGGTACATCCAGCAGTTCGGAAAGAGTTTTTGCTATTGTCGTCTTTCCGGACGTGCATCTCCCGTCGATCGCGATCACTGTGCGCTGTCCGGTGTTTCTCAGCTGACTGATCCGTTCAACGACCAGAGATGTTTCTTCAGGAATCCTCACCAGCATCACTGTTCTCTTTCTTCCTGCATCTGCAGCATGTCTCATCGATCTCATACAGCCTGCCGCTTGAAACTTCATGGCTGTCTGCTTTCATCACGATGAATTCCCCGTCCTGAGCGGCCGGTCTGAACCCGCGCCTTTTCATGTATTTGAAATACGGACTGCTCCGATGCATGCGCACGCTCAGCGTATCCATTCCGTTTTCCAGAGCAACGGAAGCGATATGCTTCAGTCCGGAACTTCCGTATCCGGTCTCCCTGTTGTCTGCACCGATCAGCAGATGGATCAGCGCGCTGCCGTCCTCCGCCCGCTCATATCCTGTCTCTCCGACAAAATAGCCGCATCCGCTGCAGTAGATCAGTCTGTAATAACGATCTGACGGATCACTTCCGATCCATGTATCGTACCAGCTGCCCCATTTATTTTTATCAAAATCTTCTGTTCCGGTACCGAAGTTCATCGTGCGTCTGTTTGACAGCAGTTTCCTGCGGTACGCAAGTTCATCAAGATCCGGTTTTACAAAATCCGGCATTTACGTTACTTCCTTTCAGCGCTTGTTCTGCTTGTCAGGCTTATGCATTTCACGCAGTCTGCGCTTTACTTTTTCATGATTCAGATAATCCAGGCACTGGATCACCATGCCCGGCATCATGTAATGCTTCATGTGCCAGGTGATCTCTATCTCAGGCATAAATGCCCGATCAATGTATTTTTCAAGCTCTGCCTTCAGATCTTCTACAAACGGATACTGACGGCAGTTGATCACGACCTTATCCGGTGCAAAGACGCAGATGATCGCCATCAGTGTGTCTGTCAGTACGGTCTTCAGAGGCAGGTTGTTGAGTTTGCTTTCATCCGGATAAAGATAGCGGAAATAGGAACCGACTTCTCCGGCAAAACCGTTCTTTCCTTTGATAATGTCCTTCCGCTGCATGATTCCTACGCCCGGTATCAGCATATTGTCCGGAATATACAGGAATGCCGTGAAAATGTCTTCCTGGTGGTCGATATGATAGCCGGCAACTGCGGCATTCGTATCATTGACCAGATAGAAGCGCATCGGAAAGCGTTCAGCGAAGTATTCTTCAATATTGATATGGTGGAAGCCGAGTTCCGGATAATCCAGTTCCCCGTACGCGGCAGTTCCCGGCAAAGCCAGTCCCACGATATCGATATTGCTGTAGCGTACATAACAGGTCGTGATAATATCCTCCAGATCCTGCAGCGTCATATTCGGTTTGATGACTTCACCGTCCATGACGATCTCTCCGTGATCGTACACCCTGTATCCGTAGCGTTTGCCGTCACGTCTGTTGATGACAGCCACGACCAGGATCACGGCATCGTTCGCAGTGATCTCGATGTTATGTTCCTTAGTTTCAGAAGAACGCTCACTGATCTGATTGCGGATCTCCGCGATCATTTCATAGGCGTTGTACTGAGCGAATATTTTGGCAGGTATGACCAGTACGACTCTGTGGTGGAATGCCTCTTTGACCTTTTCCAGTTCAAAGCCGATCTGCGGTGCGAGCAGGATGACATCTGCTTCGCTTCCCTTTTCATACAGACGGTTATAGGAGACAGCCTCAAAATGGTAATCCAGCCCCATGGAATCCGCAGCCTGCTGCAGATTTTCAGCAAAGAATGATGTTGTCAGCGCACTGGAACAGCTCAGCATGACATTCAAAGTATGATGGCCTTCCAGACCGATCAGTGTATTCTGCATCTCTTTGAACAGAGACTGGGCGTGATCTTTTTCATTCAGCTGGAAATGCAGATAAAAACGGTTCAGTCCATCTGCAGCATTCTGGATGATCAGCTCTATGATATTCATATCATGGAAAACGATTGATGCTGCGGCATAGCCTGCATCAAGAATGATCTGATGATCATCCTCCTTGATCTCATACAGATCGTTTTTTTGTTCCAGGATCCACTCCCGGAACTCCTCCTGCGAATAAGCTGTCATAAATTTGCTCCCCTCTTACAGAATAACCGATTTTATTCCTCAATGAAACCGAGATGAACAAATGCTTTATACAAACCATCGTCATCGGTTCCTGCTGTTACATAATCAGCCGCATCCTTTGCACTCTGCGCGCCGCTTCCCATCGCTACGGAATATCCGCATATTTCAAACATGGGAATATCCACAGCTTCATCACCGAACGCCACTGTATCGCTGCTCTGTGCCCCGAGGTATTCCAGCAGCACTCTGATCGCTTTTGCTTTGGAAATGCCTTCGGGAGAAACATCCCCGTGCGAGCAGTTCGGGGCATCCCCGCCCCAGCAGCCGACATGCAGATCGGGGAACTCCTCAACAGCAGCCAGATAGTCTTCCCAGCTGTTCAGTCGGAAGCTGATCTTGTTCACATCATTCCGGGCATACAGATCGGCATTGCGGATCATCTTCTCAAAGAACGCTCCGTACTGAGGTTCCTTTCCGTACTTCCTGCGGTATGCTTCAATGCTGACTTCCTGATATCGGGCAGAAGGATACAGACCGGAATTGGCTTCCAGATACAGTTCCATGTTTCTGGATGCACACCAGTCAACAACATGCCTGACCTCATCTGATGTCAGCTTCTCATGCATGATGACTTTCCCATCGTCCTCGACGTAACAGCCATTGCCGCCGATAATGCCGTCAAATCCGATATCCAGCAGATCCTGATAGATCTCGGCTTTGGAGCGTCCTGTACAGATATACGCTTTGTGTCCGGCAGCCCTGGCTTTGCGGATCGCTGTGACAGCAGAAGCCGGCGGTTCATTGTAAACGGGAGAGCACAATGTGCCGTCCACGTCGATAAACAGTATTTTTTCCATGATCAGTACCTATTGTTTCGAACGGAATTGTTTTTTGATATGTTTGATCAGCTGTTTTGCTTCGGCCGGGTCGTTGTCCTCTCTGCCGCCGTATCTGACCGGCAGCCAGAGTTCTCTCAGTTTTTCGGCATCCTCTGCAGGAATGTGCTGTGCTGTCAGCCTCAGCACTTCATCGGATGCGAGCGATCCGTCAGCCGGTATCTGTGAGGAAGCACACAGCTTCAGGTACTGGCGGTATGCCTCCCTGACTGGTGTCAGAGGCGGTCTGAGCAGATCCTTCCATGTACGGCGCTTTGGCCGGTCAGCTGTGATCGCTTCTCTCTGATATGTCCCTGCGGATGCCGCAGAGATCCCTGTATTGCGTGAGATGCGCCGTACGATGAAGATCACCAGTATCAGCAGCAGGATGGCTGGCAGTGCCTTCCAGATCACGTCAAGGACCGGAGAGCCTGTCACTTCCTCCACATCGAACATATCGCTGAGATCACCGAGATCCTCAAATCCCATCTCGCTTTCATCGATCGTATGCATGCCTGCCCTTCTCAACAGCCACAATACCGGATACTTCAGTACATTGATGATCGCCAGCATGATATAGGCAAACGCCACCACCATAGGATACAGGATATATTTTCCGAACAGCTCCGCCAGCATGCCGAACAGTGCCCTGGCGGGTGCGCTTGTCAGGAGCACTGCCAGAAGCACGGTCAGGATGACCGGCAGCAGTGACAGCAGCCTGTATTTTGTTCCGAATGACATGATCGCGGAATCTCTCTGAAGACGCATGCTGAAAACACTCAGGATCAGGAACATGGCAAAGAATGGTACAGATGCGCTGTTCATGCCTTTTGCGACATCAGATGCGTAGATCCAGAGGAAAAACAGGAAGATGCCGTATGCCAGGGAACCGGCTTTCAATGTTGAGATCACAGCCGGATAGCGTGCCTCCCAGTGTCCGTTCCTGATCTTCAGGAACAGGTAGGCGATGACCGGCAGCGCAGCTGCAGTCTGTACGCCTGAAGCACCCCTGATGAACATCAGTCCGCAGGAAATCAGCGGGAGATATTTCAGAACGGAATCAGGATGGAACAGCTGACAGATCACATTGCACAGCACAGCTGTCCCCAGGATCAAGAGACTTCCCTCCAATGAGACCATGCCTATGGTAATATAGCCGAATGTTGCAAGGTACAGGCATAATTCACGGATCACTGAAACAAGTGCCATCAGGTTCATAGCCGCACCTCCTTCGTGCAGTCGACCTTGAACAGCTTCTGTCCGGCTTCTGCCTCATAATACTGCAGGATATCTTTCTTCCTGCTGCTGTCAGCGGAGATATAGATATAGGAACGTCCGTCGTTTCTTCCCTTCAGGGTATCTCTCAGCATCTTTCCGGTATCCTGGGTAACCTCATAGCACGCCCTGCCCAGGCATTCCAGTACAGCGTTCAGATGCACCGGTCCTGTTCCGTCAGGCACATATCCGAATACGGATGATGAGGAAAGGATCCAGGCATTGGTCACAAAGCTGAACTGGATATGCTTTTCTTCAAGACTGTCCGCGATGCTGCGTGTTACGGAAAAGATCTGTTCCGCCTCTTCATGCGAAGCACCGGAGATATCCACGATCAGGGCAGCTCTCATCTCTGCCGTATAATCGTACTGTTTGACCATCAGACGTCCTCTGCGCAGTGTTTCACGCCATGAAATATCACGCTGCGGTTCAGTGCCTGTATATTCCCGGAAGCCGATCGTATCGATCGGATCGGGCATGATGAATCTTCTGACGGAAATATCGCCCAGATAGCCGCCGTAGGCCTGCTTCACACGGCTGATATCCGTTCTGCGCGGAAATACGACGATCTCTCTGGCAAGAGGCTGCTGAAACGATCTGCTGTCGATCCCGAGCAGATCGCCTGCTGTCAGCGTTGCGCCTCTGAGAATATATCTGCCGCGCTTTGCGATGGACACCTCAGTCCTGCGCACTGCTTTCTGACGGGGCATGATATACATGACCTGCTGCATGGATGCGAGCGGTTCTGTACCGTATGCCTTCATGATCCGGAAATCAATGCCCTTTTCGTTTTCACCGAGTCTGATTTCTGCAGGAACAGTCTCGTTGAGATGCAGAAAAAACACCGGCATCCGTTTGTTGTTTTCAATCGTCGAAACAAGATGAAAGGGTTCATCCGGTTCGACTGTCCGGCGTTCGCTTTTCATATCATATGTCAGGCCATCCAATGCATGCATCAGTACGATCCTCTGGATCAGGTACGTTAATGCGATCAGAACAGCCAGCGTCAGAAAATTCACAGTTCCTCCAGCGGAACCTTAATGGATGAAACAAGGCGCATCACATAAGCTTCTGTTTCTTTGCGTGAAGCGGTGGAAGC
>DMBB01000112.1:8376-8561 GCA_003446295.1 Erysipelotrichaceae bacterium | reverse complement strand
ACAGATAACTTGCATTGCGTGCAATACTCCGACATAGCTGTCTCCGCAGGCTTGAGATTCTGAGACTGACCGATTCCGATATGAACTTACCGTATGATCAGTCCGATTGGTCACCTGATTTGAATATGCTGAACTCTGTGTTTTTTAAATCGTGAATGCAATGCATTCAATTGCGTTGGGTACTC
>DMBB01000112.1:0-8295 GCA_003446295.1 Erysipelotrichaceae bacterium | reverse complement strand
GGCGGGACAAATTTATGAAAAACCATCGGAATCCGTTATGCTTCATTGGCTTTCTGCAGCAGACCGGATATTCTGATGATCCTTTCAGCTTGTGAAGCACTATTATGTACAGATGTTTTTGAAACAGCGTGCCTGATCCATATGTGCGCCTCCTTTATGTGTCTCAGCAATATGACTTTTGTCATTCACTTATATATACGGTACCTTCAGTTGCGGTTCCACAAAAAAATAACAGAAATATTTCTATCTCTGTTATTTCATTGATATTTGATGGAACAGTCTGTATTATGCCAGACCTGTGATCAATCCCAGTACAGCAAATACTGCAGCACATGCCCACAGCATATGTACTACCTGGTTCTCCTTCATGCCCTTCAGAACAAATGCATAATGGATCGGTGTATAAATGAAGACTTTTTTGTGTATCGTTCTGACGGATATCTGCTGTATGAGGACACACAGTGTTTCGATCACGAATACGCCGCCGGCCAGGATCAGTGTCAGTTCCTGTTTTTCGACCATGGCAATGGCTGCCAGTGCAGCTCCCAGTGCCAGGGAACCTGTATCACCCATGAAGATCTTAGCAGGCTTGATATTGTACTTCAGATAGCCGAACAGCGCGCCGAGCAGTGAAGCAATGAATATGACCGCACCATGGTTTCCCTGCATGATCCCGAATACCAGATAAGGGATCAGTGCGAATACCGTGCAGCCTGCAGCCAGTCCGTCCATGCCGTCGGTCAGATTGACAGCATTGCTTGCGCCGGTGAACATGAACAGGATCAGCACACTGTACAGTGCGCCGAAGTATACTGTTTTGTTCAGGAACGGGATCCTGACATCCAGCACAGCATGACTTCTGTAAAGCCAGAAGAATATGGCTGCCAGTGCCAGCTGCATCAGGAATTTCAGACCAGGTTTGAGACCGTCGTTGTTTTTCTTGACGACGATCAGATAGTCATCGATAAATCCGATCAGTCCGTAGCCGGCAAATACGATCAGTATGATCGCTGTATCGACACGGAAGTGATGCAGCAGCAGTGTTTCGACGATCGTTACGATCACCGGCACTACAATGAACAGCACGCCGCCCATGATCGGCGTCTTTGCTTTTTCCTTATATTCCTGCAGACTGTATTCGCTGACATTCTGATTGAAACTCAGTATCTTCAGATAGCTGATCCACTTCGGCATCAGATATACAACAGCTGCCAGACTTATTACAAATGCGATCAGAATTTCAACTGCCATATCTTCCACCCCTTTATTCGAATATTACTTCGATATCTGTTCCTCTTGTGACCATCGTCCCCGGCGGGATCGACTGGCTTGTTACCCTGCCTTCGCCCGACATTCGTACGCCGAATTCCGTAACGCTCCATAGTGCGGTCACGTCTTTCCTTGTCCATCCTGTCATGTCCGGCATGATGAAGCTGTTTGTATCGGTCAGCAGGAATACCTTCTGTCCTGTTGCGACCATTGCTGTGCTTTTCGGATATTGATCGATCACGGTATCTCCTGCACCGAGTACGATCAGATCTGTATTCAGCCAGTCAAGTTTCTCGTGAGCGTATGCCAGAGAGTGATTGATCACATTCGGCATTTCATTTGTGACGATCTCTGTGATCACCGGCTCTTCCGTTTCTTCGACCGGTTCTTCTGCCGGCTGTTCTGCTTCAGGCTGTGTGACGCCTATCTTCAGTGCAACGGTTCTGAGCAGATCCTGCTGCGCCTGAGAATAATAGTGTGCGCTCGGATTATACGCTGCTTCGAATGCATAGTAAACCATAACCTGCGGATCATCTGCAGGAAGTGCGCACATCAGGGATACGATCGTATATCCTGATGCGTAGCTTCCGTTGATTGCGACCTGGGTAGTACCTGTCTTTCCCATGAGTTCGCAGTCAGGGATCCTGTACCATCTTGCAGTACCTTCGTCATCGTTGACGACCTTCCACATGATCTTCTGCATTTCTTTTGCGCTTTCTTCAGTGATCGGCTGTCCGGTGATCCTTGTTTCTGCCTGGTAGATCACATGGCTTGAATCATACGGGTCACGGATCGATTCGACATAATACGGCTTCTTCATCGTTCCGTCTGTGAACAGTGCAGAGTATGCCTGCATCAGCTGCAGCATGGTTACGGTTGAACCCTGCCCGTAGGACAGTGAAGCGCGGTCAGCAGCATATGTGAAATTCAGAATGCCGGATTCCTCGGGCAGACCGTCGCTGTTGACGGGCTGGAAGAAACCGAATTTCTTCAGATAGTCGAGGTGGATCTGCGGTGTGATCAGACTGTTCTGGATCTCCAGTGCGATCGTATTGGCGGAATAGATCATTCCGTGGTCATACGTCGTCATACCGTAGTTTATGCGTCCGGCATTGTAAATGCAGGATCTGCTTTCCTGAACTCTGAGCGGGTTGTTGTTTTCATCTGATATGTAGCAGTACGGGCCGCCGTATACCAGTGCGTCGCCGTCATAAACGCCGTAGTCGACCGCTGCAGCCCAGGTGAATGACTTTAATGTAGAACCAGGCTCGTACGGAAGCTGTGTGCCGTAGTTGTTGTAGTCTGCGATATCCATGAGGTTCGGATCAAAGGACGGAGACTGTCCCCATGCAAGGATCTTGCCTGTATCCAGGTCCATGACGGAACCCCAGATACGGAGCGGATCAAACCGTTCTGTTGTCTTTTCAAAGGCATCTTCCAGAGCCTCCTGCAGTTCCTGATCGATCGTGAGATAGACATCATAGCCGTTTACCGCACTGACGATCTCTTCTTTCATGCCCGGCAGAATATAACCGTTGGAGTCTGCCTGATATGTTCTGCTTCCGTCAATACCGGAAAGATAGCTGTCAAGGTACAGTTCTGTGCCCATTTTGCCGACGGTCGTTCCGTTTTCATCTGACTGGGCAAAGCCGATCAGATTGGACGCGAATGAGCCGAGCGGGTAAACACGCTGAATGGAATCTGTGAATTCTATTCCGGGCAGACCGAGGTCCTGGATCTTTTCCATGGTTGCTTTGGAAAGATTTCGGCCGGCAGGACCAAGTTCTGTCTGCCATAAGCCGTTTGTATTGTACTGATTCAGATAGCCGAATAATGTATCGTAGTCCGCATCAAGAATCTTCGACAAAGCTCTTGCTGTACCTTCTACATCCTGTACATATACGATCTTATTGTTGACTGTCGGACGGTCAGGCGAAAGAATGCATACGATGTTGTATGTCTGCCTGTCCTGAGCGATGACCGTTCCGTTGCGGTCATAAATATTGCCGCGTGTGGCTTTCAGTGTTTCGTGAACTGTATTGGCGCTGTCTGCGTATGCACTCAGATCTGTTCCGGAACGGAGATGCACTTTGCGGATAGACACCAAAAAAACATTAGAGGCAAGCAATAACATTACCGCTAATGTCATGAGGAACAGGATGCGGACAATTCTGACCCGCTTTCTCATACTATTCTCCGTTGTCCTGAGAAGTAGTAATCGTGATAATGTTGTCCTGATGCAGTTTCAATCCGTTGTCTGAAGCGATCGTATCGATCCGTTCTCTTGTTGAAAGTGTCTGGATCTCTACTTTGGCAGCGGCATTGGCGAGCTGGATCTCCGTGATCTTAGCTTCTACAGCCTGTTTCTGTGTACTCAGAGCATTGTTGTATGAACGCAGAAATAATGAACTTGCAAGGAACAATGTGCATGAGATGATAAAAAATACTGCTGTAAAATTAACGAGTTTTACGCCCTTTTTGTTCTTTTTCTTTGCTTGTTTTGTCATTTCCCCTACCCCTTTTTGTTTCTTTCTATCACTCTGAGTTTCGCGCTGTGCGATCTGTGGTTGACGTTCAGTTCCTCTTCCGATGCTGTGACTGCTTTTCTGGTCACTGCGGTAAAGGAGGCCTGCTCCATCTGTGAAGCCTTAACAGGAATTTTCGGTTCCACAAATGGAGCAGAAGTCAATTCTTTGAACAGGCTTTTGACCATACGGTCTTCCAGCGAGTGGAATGTGATGACTGCGAGTCTGCCGCCAGGGGCAAGCATATCCACAGCATCCTGTAATCCTGACTTCAGTGAGGACAATTCATCGTTGACCTCAATCCTGAGTGCCTGGTATGTCTGCTTCGCAGGATGTCCTTTTTTGCGAAGAATCTTGTCCGGCAGAGCCGAACGGATAATATCGTTCAGTTCGAATGTTGTGTTGACCGGTCCGTGTTCTCTTGCTTTGACGATCGCATTGGCGATGCGTCCTGCATTTCGTTCTTCTCCATAACGGAAGAGAATATCGGATAACTCTTTGGCACTGTACGTATTGACGACTGTCCATGCATCGAGTTTCTGTGTCTGATCCATCCGCATATCAAGGCGGGAATCAAATCTGTAGCTGAATCCCCTTGCAGGATCATCGAACTGCGGTGAGCTGACACCCAGATCCATCATGATACCGTCTGCCTCATGGATACCATATGGCTCTAAAAGCGCTTTCATTTCCCGGAAGTTGCCTTTGATCAATGTGATCCTGTCACTGTATTCCTTCAGCCTTTCAGCGGATTCTGCCAGTGCCTGATCATCCTGATCGATTCCGTAGAGATGTCCGTGCTCCAGTTTCGAAGCGAGCAGTCCCGAGTGTCCTCCTCTTCCGAGCGTTCCGTCAATGTAAATCCCGTCGGGTCTTACATTCAGCAGATCGATCGTTTCATGCAGCATGACGCTCTGATGTTCCATCATCTGAGGAACTCCGTCAGGCTTTCAGCCACATTTTCGAAGGATTCACCGGCCTCTTCGTCATATGCATCCCACTTCTCTTCGGACCATATTTCGATGTGGTCAGCTGCTCCGATAACCGCACATTTCCTGTCAATGTCTGCTGCTTTGATCAGTACCTGAGGAAGCTGTATTCTTCCCTGTGAATCAAAGACGCACTCTGTTGCTTTACTCAGCAGGAAGCGGACATATTGTCTGACTTCCTTTTTTGTGGAAGGAAGTTTCTCCAGCTGCTGGACGATCACTGCCCACTGTTCTTCTGTATAGATCGTGAGACAGCCGTCAAGTCCTTTGGTAACAACAAATGTACTGCCAAGCTCGTCGCGGAACTTTGCCGGAATGATCAATCTGTTTTTGGCATCCAGGCTATGCCTGTATTCACCCATAAACATGTGCTAAGTCCCCCACTTTCCGCCACTTTCAGACACTTGATACCACAAATATACCACCAAGGCCTATTGCTAACAATAGAAAATCAAAATTTTCATTTTTTACATTTTCAGATCTGTTCGAAAAATCCTGCTGAGCATAAAAAAAGCGGTGTTCGTCCCCCGCTGCCGGATGCTGGGCGGCGGATCCTGTGCACACACGCTGAAAAAAAGAAACGGAAACAGTTTTTGTTCTGTTTCCGTTTCGCTTTATTTTTCGTAACTGACGATCTCTGTGACCGGATATTCAGGACCGGCTCCGTCAATATCGATCTTGCCGGATGCCAGCTTTGCGCCGGTATACGCAAATACATCACGTCCGTGGAAGATTTCTGATTCCTCTGACCAGTGGTTGCCCTTGAAGCGGTTGACGCTCTGGTCGATCTCATGCACTGATTCGATCTCCAGCTCTCTGTTTACGATATCCAGGATGCCGTTGTCAGGCGTCACGATGTAATGTCCGCTCTTTGTTTTTGCGGCGCATGCCTTTCTGGGCGTTCCGACACCCGGATCGACCACGCTGACAAAGACTGTTCCTGCCGGCCAGAACGGGATGACTTCGACGAGATTCTTTCCGGCTGTTTCAACATCGAATTTCGGTACGCTGTGCGTCAGTTCAAATATCTTCAGCGAGGGATCGACGATCCTGCAGACACCGGCCATCGAGCCGGAGCTGTGGCCGCCGAAGTCAGTCTGAAATACGATATATCCCATATTACCGTTCCTCCTTGGTGATGATGATATGCCAGTCTCTGCCAAAGCCTATATTGTATTTGCGGATAAAATCGCCGCGGTTGATGCCGATTCCGAGGACTCCGTCGCTGCTGTTGTAGATCACTTCTTCTCCTTCCGGGACCCATCCGAATGAAGGCTGGTACGGAATGGTATGCGACAGGACGAAGCTGTCTTTGTTTTTGATCGATACAAGCAGTTTATCGCCCGGTACCATACCAGCGCTCTCTGCCGCTTCGATCGGGATGTTTGTTTCAAGGTTGCCGAATGTATACATCATATCCGCCACATGTCCTTTGAGCTTTCCGGGCTCGCATGTATAATTCAGTTTTTCGTATTTTACGATTTCTGATACAGGATATTCTTCACCGACTTCTGCAAAGCTGATCAGTCCGGCTGCCAGTTTTCCTGCGCAGTATGCGAAAAGATCACGTCCGTGGAAAATACTGACCTTTTCCGTTCCCTTGAGGCGGTTGACTGTTTCGTCGATCACACGGACTGCTTCAATGCCGGGGTTCTCCAGCAGCAATGTCAGTGTTCCGTTGTCGGGCGAAACTACATAGCTTCCGTTCTTCAGAAGTGCAACGCTTGCACGTCTGGATGTTCCGACACCGGGGTCTACCACTGAAACAAATACCGTGCCTGCGGGCCAGTATCCGATCAGATGGTCCAAAGATCTGGCTGCCTTTACCACATTGAATTTCTCAACGCCGTGGTTTGCTTCATATACATATACTTCCGGGTCCAGCGTTTTGATGACGCCTCGCATAGCGGAGCCTCCGCCGTATCCGAAATCCGTCTGGATGACTACTGCCGGTTTCATATCACTCTTTCTCCTTTCCTGCAGGAAGAATCGTTACTTTGTATTCCGAGAAATCATATGCCGAAAGCAGTTCCGGCAGTTCCTTCTCGCAGAAGCTTCCCTGATTGATGGAAATCTCCACATAATCATTGCTGCATTCATTCAGGATCGCTTCACCGGGAGCGACCCAGCCGAATGATTTGTGGAACATCATTTCTTTGTCATACAGGACTGTGCCCTGCTTTTCAATGATGACGCGGGCATATTCACCTGTCGTGATGCCGATCTCTTTGATCATTACATTCGGGATCGAAATGCCGACATTGCCGAAATGATCCCCGGCGTCTGTGATCTCACCGACTGCCCTGCCGCTGATGATCGCTGCTTCAGGTACGTGGAAGCGGACCATTTCCTGTTTGTCATATACGGGACCGACGCCGGCAAAATCAATGATCCCTGATGCGAGTCTGGCTGCGGTATATGCATATACATCCCTTCCGTGGAATGTATGGTGGCTGTCCGAGCCTGGCAGTCTGTTTACTGTCTCATCGATCTGCCGCACTTCCCTGATCCTGTCATAGAGATAGCTGAGCGTTCCGTTGTCCGGTGTGATGACAACGCTGCCGTTGTCCATCAGCGCCGCGCAGCTGCGTCTGAGCGTTCCGACGCCGGGATCGACGACCGAAACGAATACGGTCCCGTCAGGCCAGTAAGGGAACGTTGAGGCGAGGATCTTTCCGCCTCTCTGGATGTCGAACTGTCTGACCTCATGGCAGAGATCGTAGATGCGGATCTCAGGGTCTGTTTTTACGATCACGGCAGTCATGGATGCGGGAAGACCTGTTGAAATACCGAAATCCGACTGCAGTACGATACAAGGCTTCATATCACGCCCCCTTTTTGCGGATGCATACTTTGAATTCACCCGGATCCGGTTCTCTCAGGATCTTGGGCAGGCACATCTCTATGAAGTTGGCCCGGTTCAGACCGATATCCATGTATCCGGAACTGCCGTTGAATACGACCGGTGCGCCTTCTTCAACATATCCGAAGGAAGGCTGGTATGTCATGGAATCACGATATACGACAGCATCCCTGTAAGTGATCGTTACTTCTATTTCATCGTTCTGCTGAATGCCTGTTTTTTCAAATTCATCAACGCCGATATTGAAGGTAATATTGCCGAATGTCTTCAGCAGAACAGCTACCTGTCCTTTGGCGACGCCGGGAGCGATCTCAGCAGGCTCGATATGGAACTGCTTCAGTTCACTGCATTCCATTCTGCTGCCAAGGTTTTCAAAGCCTTTTCCTGCAGCCAGATGTCCGGCAGCTCTGGCGATGGCGTATTCGTCTGTTCCGAAGCGCTTGGGATCAACGCGTCTTGCGCTGTCCAGTCCGAATGAGTAAACACTCATCGTGCAGGATCCGTCGTTTGGACCGAGCAGGATCTGTCCGCTCTTAAGTCTTACGGCACAAAGTTCTTCGTCGCCTGTGTCATACAGGAATACCGTGCCTGCAGGCCAGAACGGAACTGCCGAGTACAGTGACGCTGACAGCATGCGGATGTCATTCTT
>DMBB01000067.1 GCA_003446295.1 Erysipelotrichaceae bacterium | reverse complement strand
GCATAATCAGCTATCTTCTGTGTTCCATCCGGAATCAGCACTGTCTCCAGTGATGTACAGCCATAGAACAGCTGGCCGAATTCATAGTTGTTTGCACCATACCCATCTATGGAACTGCTGTAATTCTTCGGATAATTGACTGTCTTCAGTGCTGTGTCATTTGCGAAGACCCTGTATCCCATTTTCGTGACACTGTCAGGCAGATAGATCTCTTCCAGGCTTGTGCAGTCTGCAAATGCATAGGCATAGATCGTTTTCAGATCTTCCGGCAGAGTGACTTGTTTCAGATTCGTACATCCGTAGAAATTGTGATCTCCGACATAACCCATTGTGGATGGCAGTTTGATCTCTTCCAGACTTGTACAGCTGGAGAATGCAAATCCCTGCAGCTGTGTCAGTCCTTCATTCAGTGTTACATCAGTCAGACTTGTGCATCCTGAGAAGGCATATGTATCGATCTTTGTTACAGAGCCGGGAATACTGACTTCCGGCAGATTTGTACACCCGCTGAACGCATACGAACCGATCAGCGCTACGCTTTCCGGGATCTGTATGCTTTTGATATTGGAATTGCGGAATGCATAATTTGCAATTGTTTCTGTTCCTTCAGGAATCGTTACTGTCTCCAATGAAGTGCATCCAAAGAACAACTGGCCGAATTCATAGTTGTTTGCCCCATACCCGTCTATGGAGCTGTTATAACTCTTCGGATAATTGACTGTCTTCAGGGCTGTGTCATTCGCGAAGACACTGTATCCCATTGTCGTGACACTGTCCGGCAGGTGAATCTCTTCCAGACTTGTGCAGTTTGCAAAGGCATAGGCATAGATCGTTTTCAGATCTTCCGGAATTGTGACTCGTTTCAGATTTGTACATCCATAGAAATTGTGATCTCCGACATAACCCATTGTGGACGGCAGTTTGATCTCTTCCAGACCGGTACAACTGGAGAATGCAAATCCCTGCAGCTGTGTCAGTCCTTCATTCAGCGTGATGTCGGTCAGATTGGTACATTTGTAAAAAGCATATGTATCAATCTTTGTGACACTTCCCGGAACACTGATCTCTGTCAGATTCGCACATTCGCTGAACGCATACGAACCGATCAGTGTGACACTGTCCGGGATCTGTATCGTCTTAATGTGAGATTTGCTGAATGCATAATTTGCAATTGTTTCTGTTCCTTCAGGGATCGTTACTGTCTCCAATGATGTACAGCCATAAAACAGCTGACCGAATGCGTAGCTGTTCGCACCGTACCCATCTATGGAAGTGTTGTAGTTTTTCGGATAATTGACTGTTTTCAGTGCTTTATCATTCAGGAATACCTGGTATCCCATTTTCGTGACACTGTCAGGCAGATGGATCTCTTCCAGGCTTGTGCAGTTCTCAAATGCATAGGCAAAGATCGTTACGATCCCCTCCTGCGGATTTATTTTTTTCAGGCCCTTGCAGCCGCTGAAACAATGATCTCCGATCATTGTCAGTGTTGAAGGCAGCACGATTTCTTCCAATGATGTACATCCTGCAAAAACATATCCATAAAGCTGCATCATACCTTCCGGCAGGATGACTTTTGTGATAGCGGTCTTGTTTTTAAAAGCATTTGCAGAAATGGACGTCACCTTATTCCCATCGATCTCCGCAGGGATAGTCAATTCAGTATCTGTTCCGGTATACCCGGTGATGGCAGCCGTTCCATTAGTACCTGCAGACCAGGTATAACCATCCTCTGTACTTTCTGCAAACAGTTCTGTTTCCGATTCTTCTTCAGTGACCTCTTCCGGAGCAGTCTCTGCTTCTTCGTTCTGCAGGACTTCTTCCTCTGTTTCCATCGGTTCCGTTTCTGCAGTTTCCGTCATATCTTCAACGGGTGTTTCCTCAATGATCTCAGAAACTTCTTCTGTTTCTTCCTGTTCGGGAATGACTGTTTCCTGAATATCGGGTCCTTCCTGCTCAGCAGGTATCTCTTCCTCTTCTGCAAGAACAGAAAAAGAACTGCTGAAAGATATCAGGATACTCAGCAGTACTGACAACAGTGACTTATGATTAACAGACATATGATCCTCCTCCGGATTGATTATGATATTGATCAGAATGTACTCAGTATATCAAAAAAGAAGCGGTCTACTTTTGTAATAAATGCTTATATATCAAAGTCACAGCAGATATATCTTTTGTCTTAGGAGAAATACCGTCAGGCACTGAAAAAAGCATCCGCAGATCATCGATCCGCAGATGCCTTCATAGTCATGACCGGCTATTCTGTCAGTCCTCAAACAGACAGGAACCGTTTGACTCAACCACTTCCCTGAACCAGTCGTAGCTTTCTTTTTTGGAACGCTCCATTGTACCTGTTCCGTCGTTATATCTGTCAACATAGACGAAGCCGTAGCGCTTCTTCATTTCACCTGTACCTGCGGATCCGATATCGATCGGTCCCCAGTACAGATAACCCATGACTTCACATCCGTCCTGTATTGCTTCATTGACCTGGATCAGATGGTCTCTGACATATTCCCTGCGGAAATCATCATAGATCTTTCCGTCTTCATCAGGTGTCTCATCCAGACCGATGCCGTTTTCAACGATCATCAGCGGCAGATGATATCTGTCCGTCAGGACGTTCAGTGTATAACGCAGACCCTTCGGATCGACCGGCCACTTCCAGGGTTCCGGAGAGCAATGCTCAAGATAAGGGTTTTCCTTGCCGGTGATTCCGCCTGTATCGAATGCATTCTTCACTTCCTTGGAGAATGTTCCGGAACGGTAATAGCTGAAGGAGAAGAAATCGACTGTGTGATCCTTGATCAGCTGCAGTTCTTCTTCTGTCAGGTCAGGCTCATAGCCCACCTCACGCCATGTACGCTTCACATAGCCGGGAATAATACCCAGGCAGAACGGATCGCCGTAATAGAAGTTTGCAATACGCTGCAGGTTCAGCGCGCCCCAGACATCGTCCGGATCACATGTAAACGGATATGTCGCAACAGCTGAGTTTGACAGCATGCAGCCGATCTGATAGTCAGGATCCATTTCATGACCGATCTTCACGGTCAATGCATTGGCAACCAGCAGATTGCAGTATGACTGCCAGCGGTCATGTTCCGTAATGACAAGCGGCTTTGTTGTATCTGCAGGATGGATATCCAGGATGCCGCCGGAGATCACAGGCCTGCGGAACATGTTGTTGATCTCGTTGAATGTCAGCCAGTATTTTACAAGTCCGCTGTAGCGTTCAAATACAGTGCGGATATATCTCTCCCAGAAACCGATCATCTTCCGGTTTGCCCATCCGCCGTACTCTGTCAGCAGATGCAGGGGTGTTTCATAGTGGCTCAGGGTAATAACAGGCTCCATGCCGAGTCTTCTCATTTCTTTGAAAAGATCTTCATAAAACTTCAGGCCTGCTTCATTCGGCTCTTCCTCATCACCATTGGGGAAGATGCGTCCCCATGCAATGGATGTACGGAATGCGTTGAATCCCATGCCTGCCATTAATGCAAGGTCTTCCTTGTATCTGTGATAGAAGTCAATGCCTTCATGGCTCAGATATACCTTTTCAGGATCAAGCTTCATCTCCCATTTGCCGGTCTCTTCATTCCATGCCAGACCAGGCTCTTTTGTACTGATGCCTACGCATATATCGGTTACGTTCGGCTGCTTGCCGTCCTCCAGCCAGGCACCTTCGCACTGGTTTGCGGCGACTGCACCGCCCCAGAGAAAGTCTTTCGGGAAAAATGATTTGTTCATGTGATCTGTCCTCCGTTCTTTCTTACAAGCACACTATACATGGTATAATTTAATGAAACAACATCATGTTAAAGATATAATTCATTCCTTTTCAGAATGTTTTTGGAGGATATATGAAGCTTGAAGATATTGAGGCATTCTGCAATGTCGTTGATCAGGGAAGCATCACGAAAGCCGCAGATATCATGTATGTGACACAAGGAGCTGTGTCCAAACGGATCAAAACACTGGAGGAGGAACTAGGTGTTCAGCTGATCATACGCAGATCCGGTATGAGAAAAGTGGAACTGACCGCTTATGGTGAAGAGTTCCTTGTCCTTGCCCGCCAGTGGCAGGCATTATCAAACGAATTCCATGGCATATCCGCTTCATCCGGCATCCATGAGATCACGATCGGATCCGTTGATATGCTGAACTGCTTTTCCTTCAGCGATCTGTACAATCAGATCCTGAGAGAAGAGAAGGATATCCGGCTATATATGCATACGATGCACTCCCGTGAGATCTACGCCGCCATGGAAGCACAGAGACTGGATCTTGGCATGGTAAACCGGCTGCTTCCGTCAAAGAGGCTGAAAATCACCAGATTATTTACGGAAGAAATGTACATCGTCATCTATCCGTGCGGAAAACAGGGTGAAACGATCGATCCCGATGATCTGGATCCCGGGAAAGAGATCTATTCCAGATGGTCTGATGAATTTGAGATATGGCATGACCAGCTCTGGCCGGGCAAACGGTACCGCATGCATGCAGGCACCAGTTCCATGGTCCCCTATTATCTGACAGAGCCTGGACAGTGGTCGATCTGTCCGGCAAGCGCAGTCAGCGGTATGATGTCACGGTTTCATTTTGAATCTCTGAAGCTGTCCGTAAAGGTACCGGAGCGTACATTCTATCTGCTCGAACACCGCTCACCCAGAGAAAGCCGTACTGAAACAATAGAACGTTTTAAAAAGATCATGTATGCATACCTGAAGGAACACAAGCCTCAGCTCTGATCCTGCAGGATATTGATGCATCTATGATCTGTTCAGCGGAACCATTTGTCGCAGGTGTCGGTTCACGATAGCCCCAGTCCTCAGGTACGGCATGCGCTGTCATGATAAACCCGTTCTTTTCCAGCACTCTGGCGGAAGCACGGTTTTCGATCATTGTGCTGGCAGTGATGATCTCGATATCCGTCTGTGAGAAACAATAATTGATCATCATAGCCACTGTTTCCGAAGCGATCCCCTGTCCCCCAGCATGACTCCATCAGCCTGTAGCCAAGGCATGTCTTATGGATCGCATCTTTATAACCGTAATATTCAGCCAGCCCGCAGAAGCGCATCCCGTCTTTTAAATAAATGCCCAGGATCAGGGATTCCTTCTGTTCAAAGCATTCGGAATACAGTTCCCTGATCATTTCATGCATATCATCACCGAACTGCCGTTCAAACAGGAAGGATGGGAGATATCTGTATACGTTGTCGCTGCGAATCAGTTCAAGGAGTGCTTCGGAATCCGTTTCTTCCAGTTTCTTCAGAACGAGTCTGTCATGATCCATATACGGTATTTCATCAAACAGTTTCTTCATGTCTTCATTTTATGATTCCCGATGGCAAAATCCAACTTGTACGGACAGGTACAGTGAAAAACAGGTATATTATTATTTG
>DMBB01000199.1 GCA_003446295.1 Erysipelotrichaceae bacterium | reverse complement strand
TCTTCTCCATTCATTTCGATGTCAAGGACAGCAATATCCGGCTGATAGCTGTCCTTTTCGATTTCTGACAGCAAAGTATCGGAACTGCTGAAAAGCTGTACATCGTACGTCAGTCCTGCATGATCCATATACTCTGTGACCATTTTTTCAGCTGCTTTCAGGTGGTCACTGATGTCATCACATATTGCGATCTTATACATTTGCAATCTCCTTTGTCTTCAGAATGATGCTGGTATGATAAACGCCCTGATCCATACCGGCAGTTAATTCACCATCATACTGATCAGCAAGATGATCGAGAATGGTAAGTCCTACACCTCTGTCCATTCCGGCAAAACGACGCTTCTTTTTATCTGCTTTATTCTGTGCCGGATTTGTACAGGAGATGGTCAGATACGGCTGTTTATAATTAGTCTTCAAATCTATGGATGCGTTTTCCGTACCGCTGCAGGCTTCTGCTGCATTATCCAGAATGTTTCCGTAGATGCAGATCAGATCCGGATTGGATATATCAAGGTTCGCAGGCAGATGGATATCCGCATTCAGCGTAATTCCGTTTTTTTTCAGATCTTCGGTCTTTTTCTCCAGATAACTTGCCGCAACCGTGTTTCTGCAGTCAGGGAAGAGAATATGGATATGATCTTCTTCAATTACCTTATCAGCATATTCGACCGCATCTTTTGTGTTTCCGCTGTCAACAAGAGCTCGTATGGTATACAGATGGTTGTCAATATCATGACGCATCCTGCGTATATCGGTGTGTGTGGAAACCAGCTGGTTGTAATAACTTTCCTGTGACTTGATCTGGTCTTCCAGCATTTCACTGCGTGCACGCAGTTCTGCGTTGGATGCAGTCCGGTAAAACATATAGAGAAGGGCGATGTCCGCAATGATATCTGCACAGATCATGAAGATGATATGGCTCGGTGTTTTCTCACTGATATATAAATATGATGGAAGCCAGATATATATGGAAAGCAGCTGACTGAGAGGGAACAGCAGGAACAGGACCCACTGTCTGTTTTCCAGAAGCCCGATATTTTTACGTTTATATCTCCGAAGAGAGAGTGCTACAGCAGTCAGAAAAATGAAATTCAGGAACAGATAGACAGAATATACGAATGTACCGTTGTTTCTGAATATTTCTCCGGAAATGATCTGTTCTTTCGGCAGCATGGCCTGAAGGGTGACATCCGAGATAGCTGTCGCAAACAGAATCAGTATTACGGTGATGATCTTGAATGCCGGTTTATCTGTATGAAAATAATGGATCAGGAAACCTACCAGAAAGGAACCGATCAATAATTTGATGATTGAAAAGATTGGAAATAACCGTTCCAGCAGGATAAAGTATACGAATGAAATGATTGAAAATTCCAAAACGATCGTTAAAAGCTTGGAATACCGGTTCTCCAGTACAATATTGGCAGTAATTACCCAGAACAGGTTCAGGATCAGATTGGAAATAACAAATGACGTCCCCTCGTGCATTGATCTGTTGCTCTCCTTACAATAACTTGAAAATGTCATAAAACTACAAATTACATTTTAACAAAACAGTAAAGAAAAAACATTGATAATGATGCTCTGCATGAACACTGACTTGACTGCTTCCATCTCTTTTCCTATATTAATTGCGGGAGTATATATGAATACCTGTAAAGACTTCACATGTACGATCTCTCTAAACCTGAGAAGAGAGATCGATGAATATATCGTTGATGACAGGACGTTCGATCTGGTCAACAGTGACGGAATGTCAGAGACGGCACACAAAAGGCTTTTACGAGCGTAAAAGACCTGTTTTCTGTGTGCCGGGGAGAATTCACCCGGCTTTTTAAATGCCGATATACACCAGAGAATGGCTTTCATTCTTTGCATACACATATCAATAGATATAACGAATGAGGTTTTTAACATGCATAAATATTATGAGATCAATACACCCGGCAATAACATCCGCTGCAAGCTTTATTACAACGAGAAAGTCCAGCCTGAAAAAGCCGTTGTCTTCAGTACGGGCTTTGCCGGACATAAAGATAATGGCGCAGCTGCTAAATTTGCTGAAAAGCTGCTTTCCAAACAGAAGAATGCGATCGTGGTCGTATTCAACTGGCCTTCACACGGTGATGACGTCAAGAAGAAACTTGTTCTGTCAGACTGTGATACCTATCTGGATATTGTTGTCAAAGACGTAAAAGAACGTTTTGCTGTTAAGGAGCTGTATTCCTATGCGACAAGCTTCGGAGGATACCTGGTACTGAAGTACATCTCCGAGCATGATAATCCGTTCCGCAAGATCGTTCTGCGTTGTCCGGCAATCGACATGTACGATGTCCTGACCAGCGCCATCATGAAGAATGATGAATATGAACGGATCGTGAAGGGAAAGGATGTGCAGGTCGGATTTGACCGCAAGATCATTGTTACAAAGGATCTGCTTGACGCCCTGCAGAAAAACGACATCCGGAAGCGTGATTATATAGAATACGCAGACGATATCCTGATCATACACGGTACAAAAGATGAGGTCGTTCCGCATGAAGACAGCAGGCTGTTTTCTGAAAACAACCTGATCGACTTTATCTCTGTAGAAGGTGCAGATCATCGATTCATGAATCCTTCCTATATGAGTCTGGCAAACAAATACGCCATGGAATTCTTCGGAATGGATTGAACAAATGAAGAAATGATGGATAGTCGTTAATCAATTCTTCAGAAGAGAATATCATATAGATCAGATGCCGCAGTCATCCTGTGATATGCGGCATTTTTGCTGTTGGAGGGAAAAAACCAAAAATATTTGAAGAAAACAGAAAATAATTGCAAAAACACCTGAATTTCCGAATTTAGATGTCAAAAATCAAAAAACTAATTTAGAAAGACGATAATTTGAAAAAATTTCAGAAAATTCTTTCAAAAAGGAAAGAAAATTGAAATGGATGTGAAAATGTAGTGAAAATAATGTTGACACATGTTTTTCATGCCTTTAAAATGCGTCATATACAAAGGGAGGGACAGAAATGAAAAAGAGTCTCAGCGCATTATTAGCAGGTATTATGGCACTTAGCCTTGCTGCATGTTCCGGCGGTTCCACAGCTCCGGAGGGCGGCGGATCATCCGATACACCGGCAACAGCTGCGGCAGGCGACGATGAAAGCTCCATGATCGTTGCAATCGCATCACAGTTCGACACCCTGGACCCGTGCTTAAGCACAACTGTCTATAACGGATATGTTATCTCACATATCTATTCAGGTCTGATGAGAACCAATACAGAAGGTCAGCCTGAACCTGATCTCTGTACAAGTTTCGACATCTCTGATGATGGTCTGACATATACATTCCATCTGAGAGATGATGTTACATTCTCCGACGGTACTCCTGTCACTTCAGCAAACTATGAGTATGCTTGGCTGCGTGCTATGTCCTATGGTCTGGATGCAGCTACACGTACAAATGATATGGTCAGCTATATCAAGGGCGGCACGGAATACAACAAGCGTGCTCTTGAAGCAGAAGCTGCAGGAACAGAGTTTGACTGCAAAACAGAAGATCACAGCACAGTCGGCATCAGCTGCCCGGATGACTACACGATCGAAGTAACACTGGAAAATCCTCTGGCTTACTTCCCTCAGTGGCTCGGTGCAGGTGTCTGGTCTGCTCTGCCTCTGGATACACCTCAGCATGACAGTGCATGGTCACTCGAAGCCGGTTATCCGACAAACGGACCGTATGTCCTTGATTACATCAACATCAACGACAAGGCTGAAATCTCCAGAAACGAAAAATACTGCGATCCTGACTTCGTCAAGATGGACAAGATCACATTCCAGGTTATGCCCGATCCTGATGCACAGGCAATGGGCTTTGATGCAGGCGACATCGATGTTGCTCTGAATATCTCAACAGAAACATCCAGCAAATACATGGGCACAGAAAACCTCTGGGTTCTGAACTATCCGTCAGCTTATGGTCTGGTAGTCAATGCCGGTCCTACAGGTCCTGACTTCCTGAAAGACGTCAGAGTCCGTAAGGCTCTCTACATCGCTATCGATAAGGACGCTATCATCGACGTTATCGGCGGACCTGACATGCATCCGGCACTCGGCGGATGGGTCGCATATGGTCTCGGCGGCGTTGACGGTGACTTCCGTACAGAGAGAGATGCAAAGGGTTATGAAGCTCACTATGATCCGGAAGAAGCTAAGAGACTGCTTGCTGAAGCAGGCTATGACGGATCCGATGATGCTCATACAATCCACCTGACATACAAGTACTCCACAAACTCCTATCATGCAGACGTTGCTACAATGCTGCAGCAGATGTGGACAGCAGTCGGTCTCGATGTTGACTTCGATGCTGTTGAATCAGGCGTCTACTATGGTCAGCTCGACAACGGCGACATTCAGATCGGCCGTTATGGACTTCAGATAAGTGACTCCCCGATCTCATTCCTTGACTGGCTGTCAGGTGACAAGCAGGTCACTTCATTGGCTGGTGATGAGAAATTCGACCAGATGCTGAGAGATGTCAGATCCGTATCAGACGAAAAAGAATTCCTGACAAGAGTTCATGAGATCGAAGATTACTTCATCCAGGAACAGTTCCTGATGTTCCCGATGTGGCAGAATGCACAGCCTGCTCTGGTTAAGTCAAACCTCAAGGGCTATGAGCTGCACATCACAACTCTCTGGTTCGGCAACTGCTACTTCGAATAAGAGATTCTGATTGATTCTATGAGAGGGCACAAACAAAGTGCTCTCTTTTTTGTGCCTGAAATGCAAAAAGAGGTTTATTACAATCCTTTATAAACACAGGCGAGCAAAATGACTGTACAAAACAGAAGAAACACCTGAAACCTTTATCGGCTGAATATAAGCCGGTTTTCTGAGACTTTCCACGAAGAAAAACAGCCGATAATTGGGTGCAATGAGTCTGTGAAAAAAGATAGGCGGCGGTCAGATGAGTTTCATTTCAGTAAAGGAGGCAAGCGTAAAGCGGGAAATCACGGAGCGGGACGTACGTCAATACAGTGCTGAGGGACGTATACCGGGTGCCTTTATTACCGGGAAAACCTGGAATATTCCGGATGATGCTAAGAAACCGAAAAGAAAACCGAAATTCCCAAGGACCTTCTTGGAAGACTGATCCTTTATAAAGAATGTCTTCGAAACGGAATTGTGCCTTTCATGATCTAGGATGACATGAAAATGTACTATTATTGCGGCCTGCAGGAATGGAAAAGCGAGAAAGATTATCTTCGTGATACCTATCTGACGTCCCAGGATCGATTCAAAGTGACCATAGTGATGATCTCTTTTGCATGTGTTCTTGTAAAGTCGCTGAGCTCATAGGAACGTATACGTTCTCTGACGGTATGCGGAATGATGAATCCGTTTTTGGCAAGTACGGACAGACGGTTTATCACTGTTCTGTTGGTAACACCAAGTTCTTTGCTCAGTGCAATCGGTGTGAATTCGCCTCTGTATTTTTCAACCAACAGCAAAAGCAGTTCCTTTTCTTTTCCTTTCAGGTAAGAAAGACTTCCTTTCAATTCTTCTTCTGTGCTGCTCTTTGTTAATTCACAGACTCGTTCGGAATACAACAGCATCATGCGGAGAAAGTAGCGGAACCAGATCTCCGGATGCGGGGGATCGTTTCTGCCGGAATAGTACAGCACCGGCAGTCCCATCTGAAGGGAATCATAGTATTCTTCCGGATCATAGGCAAAATACTCTTCGAGTGAACCGATACCATTGAATCCAAATCCGTTTATATCCAGAATATATCCGGAAAGAAGCCTGGCAGTCCGCCCGTTGCCGTCTTCGAACGGGTGGATCGTAACGAGCTGATAATGGACAATGGCAGCTGTGATCAGCGGATGATCATCCGTTGTATTGACATAATCGACCAGTTCATTGAGAAGCTCGGGGATATCGCAGTATTCCGGCGGAATGTAATTCGGATTTCCGCTTTGTGTATCATATACCGCAAACAGAACACCTGGCGGCATTTGACCCCTGAGCCCGATCTTCTCTTTTGAAGCACCTTTTACAACAAGCTTCTGTACATCCAGAATCAGCTTTTTAGAGAAAGGCGTTTTCTTCGCTGCCTGTTCTTCAAGATAATTCAGGGCAAGGAAATAATTGCGTACTTCCTGTTCGGGTTTGAGGAAATGTCTTCTTTCATCGCTATCAATGGCTTCATCGGCTTGCTTTTCGGAAAGAGGATTTCCTTCGATCTTATTGGAAGCATAAGAACTTTTCTTCTTGGAATTCTTTCTGAGTTTATTTGCTGTTGAAGGAGGCAGCTCGAAAGATGATACGGCGTATCTGTTTTTTTCGATTTCCGTAATATATTTTAATATCTCATTATCCAGATGCACTTTGATCATTTCGTTCGCTCCTTTAGATATATTCTATCATTTTAATATCCTGTTTTTCGCTAAAGCTACACTATTATTTCACTATATTTCACTATTTTTTCACTATATTTTATTGGCTGTGATCCATTTCATTCATGATGAACCTGAACGATCAGCTGCTGAAATATGTTGTATCTCATGAAAACCGCCTGGAGATAGTGGTTTCTTCTATAAATGAGAAAATGCTTATCGGAACATTTGACTTTTATGACATGGCAGTCGGTATTGTACTGAATACTGTTATAAATGAAGCGTGTTCCGGTCTCCGGCTGACTCCTCAGAGTGAAGATGCAGAAGAACGGGCAGGAGAGCGGATCGAATTCTTTGTTGAAAAGCTCATCGGAAGCATTGAAAAAGACGGAAGCTTTGGCGTTCCGATCTGCA
>DMBB01000107.1 GCA_003446295.1 Erysipelotrichaceae bacterium | reverse complement strand
AATGTGAAAGAAAAGCTTGAGAACATCGATACTGATGAACTGAAGAATACATTGGCTGAAACAGGTTCCAAAGTCGCTGCATATGCTGAAAAGGCATATAAGAGCGTCAGTGAAAAGCTGAGCGGCAAGGATTCTGAAGAACCCAAAGACAGCGAATAACAGATTCAGGATCAAATTGCCGGGTATTACGGCAGTCAATCATAAAGCAGTACAAGGAGGCATAATTGAAATGAGTGAGGAACTGAAAAAGCTCGAAGATCTTGCTGAAGAAGGAAGAGAAGCAGCAGGAGAAAGAGCGGACAAGGTAACAGCAGCAGCGGAAGAAGCTGCCGGCAAAGCAGAGTCTTTCTTTGAAGATGCAAAGCAGGCACTCGGTGAATGGACAGAAGCAGCTAAGGAAAAGGCTGCTGAGCTCAAAGAGGCTGCAGAAGAATTCGCTGAGGGATCCAAGAAAGAAGCTGGTGAAAGAGCTGATCAGCTGAGCGAAGCATTCGGCGATGCGGCTGAAAAAGCAAAGGCTAAGTTCGAAGAACTGAAAGAAAAAGCACAGGAATCCTTTGAAGAAGCAAAGGAAGATGCACAGAAGTCTGCTGATGAATCCAGAGCTGCTGCCGGCGAAAGAGCTGACCAGCTGACAGAAGCAGGACAGCCTTGTGAAGCAGTTGAAGAAGCAAAACAGGATGCGGCTGAAACTGCTGAAGAAGTGAAAGAAGCAGCATGTGAAGCAGTTGAAGAAGCTAAACAGGAAGCTGCTGAAGCTGCTGAAGAAGTGAAAGAAGCAGCTGAAGAAGTGAAGCAGGAAGCTGCAGAAACTGCTCAGGAAACAAAAGAAGCAGCGGAAGATCTGAAAGATACAGTCACTGAAAAACTGAGTGAAACAGCTGACAAGGCAAAAGAAGTATTCAATGATCTGGCTGGAAACGTAAAAGAAAAGCTGGATGATCTGGATCTTGATGATCTCAAGCAGAGTCTGAGCGATGCCGGAGAAAAGGCAAAGGCATTTGCCGGCACAGCATATAAGACACTGAGCGAAAAGTTGAACAGCTTTGGTCAGGATGAGGGCTCAGGCACTGTGCGCAGTGCTGCAGCTGAAGAACCTGAAACAGAAACAGCGGAAGAAAAACTGAATGATACCGTCAGCAAACTGAAGGACGAAGCCGAGAAGGTTGGCGCTGCTGTTACAGAAGGCGCAAAGTCAGTTCAGAAGGCAGTCGTTGATTTCGCTTCCAAACCTGAGGTGAGAGAAGCGCTGGACAATATCACAGATACTGCCAAGGATATTTACGATAAAGGTGTTGAAACACTGAAAACGATTCTTAAGAAATAAGATTAAACTGCTGATGCAGTAGGAGGCCGGAAATGAAACGAGTTACTATATATGATGTCGCTAAGGAAGCCGGTGTCTCCCTGGCCACTGTTTCCCGTGTCATCAACGGCAGCGATGTTGTAAAAGCACCGACACAGGAACGAGTTCAGGCTGCTATAGAAAAGCTTGGTTACAAACCCAATGCTATCGCGCAGGGCCTGGCTTTGCAGAAGACAACGACCATCGGGCTTGTCGTACCGGAAGCCAGTTTCACCTATACCGGTCAGATCATCAACGGTCTGATCGATGTCGCAAAGATCTATAACTACAACATTATGCTGCATACGATCACTGAAGGCATTACAGATGTCAATGAGATCGTTGAGGAGATCATCAAGAGCCGTGTTGACGGTGTGATCGTCTATAACGATAAGCTGATGATGCCCGAGATCGAACAGCTGTCCAAGTATAATATTCCGATCGTTGTCATCGGGAACCGTGTCAAGGCTGATAATGTATGCTGTGTTTATGTAGATATTGAGAAGGCAGTCTATGAACTGACACTGAAATATCTGGAAGAAGACAAGACCAACATCGCGATCATCGAAGATCGTAAGAATCATTATTCCAGCAAGCAGATGGTCAGCGGAGCAGAACGTGCGTTTGCGAAGAAGGGCATGAAGTTTGACGGTTATCTGGAGATCCCTTCAGATACCAGAACGAGCTATGCATTCCTCAGCAGATGGCTCAAGGATCACCATTATGATCTGATGATCGGCAACCGTGATTCACAGGCAATGGCGATCGTGAATACAGCAAGAGAAAACGGGATCGATGTTCCGAACGATATGGAAGTCGTCTGTGTCATAGACACAAAGTACAACTCCATGATGCGTCCGCAGATCTCCAGCTTCTCGATCCCGTCATATGACCTGGGAGCTGTATCCATGAGGATCATGACAAAGATGCTGAACAATCAGAATGACGTGCATCCCGAAACAGAGCTGAGCTATCTGTTTACGCCGCGTCAGACAACGAAGAATTGACATTCAAACCAACGGCTGTTATAGTCGTTATGGCTGTGAAAGGAATAAGTACTTTATGTGAAGCCGCACTAGAGACGTCCCGGCTGGTGAAAGGGAACGGCAGAGCATGTAAGGAATACATCCCGGAGCTTCCTGTCTCAAAAGGCAGGGCGTGTGCGCCTGCGTTAAAGGCATAGATGAGTGCATGAATGATTTCATGAACTAAGGTGGTACCGCGCTGAGGCGTCCTTAGAATGTAAGGGCGCCTTTATAATGCGCTCAGGGAGGAAACAGAAATGGAATTTATTGAAGAATTGAAATGGCGCGGTCTTGTTAAAGACTGCACCGATTATGACGGACTGGTTGAGCAGCTGAAAAACCCGACGACCATTTACTGCGGTTTTGACCCGACTGCTGATTCACTCCATGTCGGTCATCTGCAGCAGATCATCCTGCTGAGAAGGTATCAGAACGCAGGTCATACGCCGATCGCACTGTGCGGAGGCTTCACAGGTATGATCGGTGATCCCCGTCCGACGACGGAGCGCAAGCTGCTGACACATGAAGAAGTGCTTCACAATGCGGACTGCATCAAGGAACAGCTTGCAAAGTTCCTGAAATTCGACGGCTCAAATGCTGCAATCATGGAAAACAACAATAACTGGCTGGGTGATATGAACCTGCTCAGTTTCCTGAGGGATTTCGGCAAACTGTTCAACGTATCCTACATGATCAACAAGGATACGATCAGAAAACGTCTTGATTCAGGTATTTCCTATACAGAATTCAGCTACACGATCCTGCAGGCGATCGACTGGCTCTTCCTTTACAGAAGACATCACTGCCAGATCCAGATCGGCGGCTCTGATCAGTGGGGCAACCTGACGACCGGTCTTGAACTGATCCGCAAGGAAGAAGGAGAAACCGCCAAGGTATTCGGCATCACTTCACCGCTGATCACAAAGTCCGACGGTTCAAAATTCGGCAAGTCCGAAGGAAAGAATATCTGGCTGGATCCTGAACGTACAAACGCTTATGAATTCTATCAGTTCTGGCTCAATACACCGGATGCTGACGTGGTTGACTACCTGAAGCGTCTGAGCCTGCGTTCTCCGGAAGAGATCATGGCACTGGAAGCTGAGATGAAGGAACATCCGGAACTCAGAAATGCTCAGAAGGCACTGGCTGAAGAGCTGACAGAGATGGTGCATGGTGCAGAAGGACTTGAAAAGGCAGTTCGTATTTCCGAAACACTGTTCGGCGGCGACATCATGAAGCTGAGCGGTGCCGAGATCAAAGAAGGACTGCAGGATGCCGCAAAGAGCGAGATCGCCGATGGAACGACTGTGATCGACGCGCTCGTATCCTCCGGTGTTTCCCGTTCCAAGGGTGACGCAAGAAAACTGATCCAGCAGGGCAGCATCCAGGTCAATGGACAGAAGATCACTGATATCGGTGCTGTTCTGACAAAGGCTGATGCGATCGACCAGGAATTCTCGATTCTCAAAAAAGGAAAGAAAAACTACACGATCCTTATCTTCAGCAAATAACTCCATTGAAGTGCATCCGCAGGGGTGCGCTTTTTTTTCAGGCGTTGTCAAAAATACGGATCTGTATACTGAATCTGTTCCGTCAGGACGCAACAGCCATGTTATAATCACATGGAGGTATTTTATGCGAAAATTACTGATTTGTCTTTTTTCATATGCATTGATACTGTCCGGATGCGTGATGCGCAGGAATGACAGTGAGACAGCGGCGCAGACCGCATATGAAGGATATTATAAAGCGATCGAGGACAATGAGCGCTTCATCGGAAGATCGCTTTACTATACGATCAGTGCGCAGATGAGCAATATGCCTGACGGAACACACCGCTACTACGTATTTCTCGATAATGCACAGGTCTCCATGTATGATGTCACAATGATGGCAGTTGAAAACGATGTTGCTTTTGAAGACTCCAAGAAGATGATGCCGAGCGTAGGCATTTTTGATTCAAAGGATTACAGTCTGATCCCTTATCAGGCAAATGCCGATGCAGGATACGTCAAGGGTCTTGTGCTTGGCGGGGAATGCGAAGAGAAAGAAGTCAGACTGAAGCTTCTGGTTGAATGGAAAGACAGAAACCGTGAGAAGATCACACGTGAATATATATCTATGGTTCTGACAACAGACGGATTTACTTATCCGTCAGATATGATACCTGAGCCTGTACCGGAGAGCACTGCTGAACCTTCAGCACTGCCTGAGGAGGAAACTGATGAGCACTGATACATCTTCAAGAGTGAAACAGTCATTTCTGGCAGGTTCTCTGACCAGTTCTGCCGGCGTGTTTCTGGCAAAGGCGATCGGTCTGTTCTACGTGATCCCGTTTACTGCTCTGGCCGGTGAAAAGAACATGATCTTCTATTCTGCGCCTTATACATACTACAATGTCCTGCTGCAGATCAGTTCTGCCGGACTGCCGTATGCGATCGCTGCGATCGTTGCGAAGTATGTAACACGCAACGACTATAAGACCGTTATGCTGATCAGAAGGCTTTCAACAGCGATCCTGAGCGTATCAGGATTCCTGATGTCGATGATATTCATCCTCATCTCCAAGCCGCTGGCAACAGCTATTCTTGGCTCACAGGCAACAGGTCTTGATATATCGCAGATGCGTACATGCTTCATGATCCTGGCCATCGCATTGTTCCTTGTCCCGATCCTGTATTCATACAGAGGTTTCTATCAGGGCATGAAGGAACTGCGTGTCTATGCTGATTCACAGGTCCTTGAACAGATCGCCAGAGTTGCAGCACTGCTGGGACTTGGCTATGTGACTGTCAAGATCCTTCGCTTCAACAGCATCTGGGCTGTATACATGGCGATCCTCGCAACATCGATCGGAGCGCTCTGTGCGATCCTGTTCTACAGCCGGTTCGACAGGCGTCATATCGGTGCGATCGCAAGAACAGCACGTGCACAGGAAACACCTGCTGTCAGAAAAAACGATATCCTCAAAGAGCTGTTTGCGTTCGGACTGCCGTATCTGTTTGCGGCGATCCTTGGCAATTCACAGACATTGATCAATACAAACTTCTTTGTGCCGACTATGACGAAGCTCGGCATGCAGTATGAAACTGCCACACTGATCTACGGTATCATCGAGGTGCAGTGCGATAAGCTGACATCCATTCCGCAGGTGTTAGGTGCTGGATTCTCTGTCGGCATCGTTCCTTATATGACGACAGCCCTGGAAACCAGAAACATGAAGGATCTGCGCAGGTATGTGCGTGAGTGCCTGGATACGGTGCTTTACATCGGTGTGCCGATCTGCTTCTGTCTCTGCGTGCTGTCGCGTCCGATCTATTGCGTCATGTACGGAAACGCAAACCTTGAGTACGGTGCACAGGCATTGTCCTATGCCGCGCTGCTTGCAATCGTGACAACGATCACGCCGGTCTGCAGTTCCATGATGATGACGCTTCATCTCAGAAAAGAAAGCATCTTCTATCTGCTGATCGGATTTATCGTCAAATGCGTGACATTCTATCCTGCGATGCGACTGATCGGCTATCCCGGAGCGATCATTTCCAGTGTTCTGTGCAGCTGCACGATCATCTATCTGTGCCTTGGCAAGATCAAAAACAGATACGGCGCAGCCTATGGACAGACACTGATCAGACTCTTCAAGATGATCCTCGGCTGTATGGCAATGAACGGCGTATTTGCACTGATCGAGCTTGCTGGCTTTACATTCAATACCGTATCCAGGATCGTATGCCTTGGTCAGCTTGCGCTGGTCGGAATTGCCGGCATGATCGTTTATATCTCTGTGACTGCCGCAATGAAGGTGCCGCAGGCAGTATTCCATAAGTCAATGAAGCAGCTGCTCACAGGCGGCTTCCGCAGGAGATGATCCTGATGAGGCTTGATAAACTGCTGGCTGATTCCGGATACGGAAGCAGAAATGACGTGAAGAAGCTGCTGAAGAACAAGCTTGTTTCCGTCAACGGACAGATCGTAACCAACCCCGGACATAAAGCGGATGAAGCGCATGATATCATAACGGTAGACGGGGAAACTGTCCGCTACCGCAGATATGCTTATTTCCTGCTGAACAAGCCGAAAGGGTATGTCAGTTCGACCGATGATCCGGATTCCGTTCTCTATCTGATCGATGAACCGGATAAAAATCTGTTTCCCTGCGGAAGACTCGACAAGGATACAACAGGGCTCCTTCTGATCACCAATGACGGAGATCTGGCGCATGAACTGCTGTCCCCGAAACACCATGTGGAAAAGGAATATGCGGTCACATTAAAAGATCCCCTTGCTGAAGAGGACCTTGAGAAATTTAAAGACGGGATCGTCCTTGAGGACGGAGAGAAATGCAGACCTGCTTCCTATACGATCGAAGACGATCATCATTGCCGTCTTGTGATCAAAGAAGGGAAGTATCATCAGATCAAACGGATGTTCCAGGCGATCAATAACGAAGTTATTGAACTGAAGCGCATCCGTATGAAGGATCTTGTTCTGGACGAAGACCTGCCGGAAGGCAGCTATCGTGAACTGACGGAAGCTGAACTCAGCAGTCTCAGAAGACGTGATCCGGGATCTGAGGAGGCGTAAAGTCACCGTTTTCCGCATAAGACTGCAGAAATGAAATTACCTGGGATGTCAGTATCGTAGGCGTGGATGACCCGGCGGTCACCGCTACGGTATCGGCATCCTTTATCATTTCTTCCTTCAGATCCATGCATGTCTCAGCCATATAGACGTGCTTGATGCCGGAGGAAAGACCGATCTGCTTCAGCTGGTTCGTATTGTTGGAATGGGGATCACCGACAACGATCAGCACATCGATATCCTTTAGGTTCATCACGGCAGTCTGACGGAATCTTGTGGCTGCACAGATCTCCGGTGCAGGAACGGCGTCAGGCCAGCGTTTCAGACAGGCGTTCAGCGTTTTCTCTGTTTCCAGTATGCCGAGCGTCGTCTGGTTTGTGATCAGGATATTCTCCAGCGTATCAGGCAGATCTGCAGCATCCTCCTCATTTGTTACAAGATATACACGGTCGCTCAGGCCTAATGCTCCATCCGCTTCAGGATGTCCTTTTTTCCCGATATAGATGACATCGCCTTTTTTGCAGTGCTCTTTGATCAGATCATGGGTCTTCAGGACATCCGGGCATGTCGCATCAATCGCGATCAGTCCTTTCTGTTCTGCTTTCTCCCTGACAGCGTCGCTGACGCCGTGGGCTGTAAAGATCACAACGCCCTCATCGATCTGATCAAGAAGCTCCAGTCTTGTTTTACGGGGATCCTCAACAAAACGTATGCCGAGTGCTTCACATTCCCGTACAACGTATTTATTATGAACGATCATGCCGAGCATGCAGATGGGCATGCCCTGATATTTTTCAGCTGTTTCCCTGGCGATCCTGATCGCCCTGACAACGCCTTGACAGTATCCTCTGGGTACGACAGGTACGATTTTCATTTGATCTCCTCCTCTTCACAAAACGAAAAAAACCGATATAATTTGGCTGTCATCCGCAAAAGCGGATCCGGCTTGTTTTATTGTACTCTGAACCGTATCTGTTTGGAAAGTCAGAGGAAGATGAGGAGGTATCAATGAAGAAATTTGAAGATTTTAATATGAAGAACAAAACGATGGATTTTATCCGTCTCAACGGGTTCACTGAACCGACACCCATACAGCAGGAAGTGATCCCGGCATTTCTGCGCGGCAAGGATATCATCGGCCTCTCCAAGACAGGAACCGGCAAAACACATGCGTTTCTGATCCCTCTGATGGAACAGATCGATCCTTCAGCAGACCGCTGTCAGGCAGTCATCACAGCCCCGACCAGGGAACTGGCTGCCCAGATCTATGAGAAGGCCAGGCTGATGCAGGAGATCGAACCTGATATCCGTGTACGTCTTTTTATCGGCGGACAGGACCGTGACCGTGAGATCCAGCAGCTGTCAGCTGCCCAGCCGCATATCGCAATCGGAACACCCGGCAGGATCAAGGATATGTTCCTGAATGCAGGAGCGCTCCGCATTGAAGAAACGCCGGTACTGATCGTGGATGAAGCTGATATGACACTGGAATACGGCTTCCTGGATGAGATCGACGCATTTGCCGGAAGAATGGGTGAGAATCTGGAAATGCTGGCTTTTTCGGCAACGATGCCCGATCAGCTGAAGCCGTTCCTGAAGAAATACATGCACCATCCCATTACATTTACGATCGCAGATGATGAGGAATTCAATCCCCGCATCCGTCATATCCTTGTACCGTGCTATCATCACACATACGTTGAAACGATCCGTTCCATCATGCCCGGATTCAATCCGTATGTCTGCCTGATCTTTGCCAACACCAGAGAAATGGCTGCTCAGATCGCAGAAGGGCTGCGCGGTGAAGGAGTCGAGGTGACCGAGCTGCATGGTGATCTGGAAAGCAGAAAGCGCAAGCAGGCGATGAAGGAGATCGCCGACAGCAGACATACATATGTCGTATGTACGGACCTGGCTGCCAGAGGCATCGATATCCCGACAGTAACGCATGTTATTTCATGCGGCTTCCCCAGTGATCTGGAATACTATATCCACCGTGCGGGCCGTACGGGCAGGGCAGGTTCCGACGGTATCTGCTATGCGCTGTATCAGGAGTCAGATGATCAGGCGATCCGTTCGCTGATGAAGCGGGGGATCCGCTTCGAACACAGCCGTTATCACAATGATGCCTGGACAAAGCTTCGTCCCTATGGACAGAAATTCCAGAAGCAGGAGGATGAACTGTCCAAACAGATCTCCAAGATGATGACGAAGAAGAATACCAAGGTCAAGCCTGGTTATAAGAAGAAGCGTCAGGCAGCGATCGAAAAGCTGCAGCGTCAGAAAAAGCGTGAACTGATCCGTTCCAAGATCAGAGAAGAGAAGAAGGCAAGATACCGCCAGGCACAGAGAGAAAAGAACGCCGGAGATTCTGAATGATCATCGGCTGTCATGTCAAAATGACTGCCCCGGACTTTCTGGAAGGCAGCGTGAAGGAAGCGCTCGGGTATGATGCGAATGCATTGATGCTGTATACAGGCGCACCGCAGAATACAAAGCGCAGAGCGCTGGAAGAGATGCACATCGCTGAAGCAAAGGAGCTCATGCGTCAAAGCGGGATCCCGATGGAACGCATGATCATCCATGCACCGTATCTGATCAATCCAGCCAATGCCGTCAAGCCTGAGGTGTTTGAACTGGCAGGGGAATTCCTGTATTCCGAAGTTATGCGGACACATGCCATCGGCGCATCCTATATTGTCCTGCATCCTGGAAGCTTTACATCAGCAGATCTGCAGACAGGGATCAGTACTGTGATCAGGTGCCTGAACGGTCTGCCTGAGCTGCCTGAAGGGATCGTCATCTGTCTGGAAACAATGGCAGGCAAGGGCAGTGAAGTGGGCAGAACATTTGAGGAACTTGCAGAGATTCTGGAAGGTCTGGATCATCCGGAACATTACGGCATCTGCCTGGATACGTGTCATATCAATGATGCAGGATACGATGTCAATGATTTTGACGGAGTACTTGATGAGTTTGACCGCATCCTTTCCCTGAACCGGCTGCATGTGATCCATCTCAATGATTCAAAGAATATCCGTGGTGCACGGAAAGACCGGCATGCGAATATCGGACTGGGTACGATCGGGTTCGATGCGCTGCACAGGATCGCATCCAATCCTCGTACCGCACATATTGCCAAAATACTGGAAACACCCTATATCGCAGGTGAGCCTCCGTACAAAACAGAGATCGCAATGCTGAGGAAGGGCGTATACGAAGAAAACTGGCAGGAACATCTGACAGTGTCTGAATAGGGCACTGTTTTTTCATGCGTCAGAATGCGGAAAAATATCATGGATGTTCCTGTTGGCATGTACCGCAATATACGTTATGCTTAAGTCAGAAAACTGCATCAGACAGACATCATCGGACTGAAACCGGTAACTCCATTGTTATCGGATTTTGTGGTTGTCATCAGTGTTCTGTCCGCATGTTTAAGAAGGAGGAAACGCGTATGCGCTACATTTGTCTGGTCTGCGGCTATGTCTATGATGAATCCGTGGAAAGGGCTTTGTTCGGCACACTTCCCGATGACTGGAAATGTCCGCTCTGCGGAGCGGCACGGTCTGATTTCCGGCCGGAGGAACAGCAGGAGCCTGCCGAAGCAAATACATCCGTGCCGCTGCCATCCTCTTATGACGAGGATAACGATCATCCGTATTCTCCTGGTCAGCTTTCCATAATATGCTCAAATCTCGCGCGCGGATGCGAGAAGCAGTACAAGCAGGAGGAAGCTGCGCTTTTCAGGGAATTATCCGATTATTTCCGTTCTGCAGTACCGGCCGTACCGGATGCCGGAGTACAGATGATCGCAGGGATCCTGCAGGATGATATTGAACGCTATGTCTCTGTCAGGGCTGCCGCTGTCAGTGAGAATGACCGCGGAGCGCAGCGTGTCTGTGTCTGGGGTGAAAAAGTTACCAGAGTACTCGCCAATACTGTCGGCAGATACATCAGGGAAGGAGAAGCCATGCTGGACGATACTGATATCTGGGTATGTACGGTCTGCGGATTCGTATGGGTCTCGGACCAGGCACCTGAACTCTGTCCGGTATGCAAGGTACCGTCCTGGAAGTTTGAAAAGATCGGAAGGAGCGAAGTCAGATGAAAACAAAAGTTGCTGTAAGAAATCTGCGGCTCTGTACGAAAGACTGCCTGTGCCTGTATGTCTGTCCGACCGGCGCGTCGGATACGGAAAACAGCATCATCGATGTCAGCAGGTGCATTGGCTGCGGCATGTGCGCAGATGCCTGCCCAAGTGCTGCGATCAGTATGGTGCCTCTGGAATATCCGCCCCAGCAGGCAAAAATAGAAACTGTCCGCAAGGCGCTGAACGCTATGGCACAAAGCAAGGCAGACGCCGAAACTGCCGCGCTGCAGACCGCGGAACAGACGGATCAGGAAGGCCTGAAACGGCTGATGAAAGCTGTTGCCATGTCTGAACGCCTGATCGCCGAAGACATCATGCGCGAAGCAGGGTTTATGCTGCCGCAGAGCGGCAATACGCATGAACTGCTGCGTGACATGATCAAACACCCGCCCGGCCCGCAGTTTCCTGCGGAAGCAGCAGAGAAACTCATCAAATCGATTCCATGCAATGAAACAGTGAAAGAAGGAGAATGCAAAATGACAAAATGGAAATGCTCGATCTGCGGTTATGAACACGAAGGGGATACACCTCCTGAGAAATGCCCTGTATGCAAACAGCCTGCATCAGTCTTCATCAAGGTCGAAGAAGCACCTGAGACGGTAAAGAAGAGCAGATATGCCGGTACAAAGACAGAACAGAATCTGCGGGAAGCTTTTGCCGGTGAATCACAGGCAAGAAACAAGTATACATACTACGCTTCCGTCGCGAAGAAAGCCGGCTTTGAACAGATCGCTGCGCTGTTCCTGCAGACAGCCGAGAATGAAAAAGAACATGCAAAGCTCTGGTTCAAGGCACTGGGTGAACTCGGTGATACAGCCGAGAATCTGCTGCATGCGGCTGAAGGTGAACATGCCGAATGGACTGACATGTACGAACGGATGGCAAAAGATGCCGAAGCGGAAGGTTTCCCCGAACTGGCAGCTCAGTTCAGAGGCGTCGGCGCGATCGAAAAACTGCATGAAGAAAGATACCGCGCACTGCTGAAGAATATCGAACAGAAGAAAGTATTCAAAAAGAATACGGAAACTGTCTGGGAATGCCGGAACTGCGGCTATGTGACAGTCGGCCCGGAAGCTCCGGAAGTATGCCCTGTGTGCAGTCATCCGCAGGCGTATTTCGAAGTCAGAAAAGAAAATTACTGATAAGGTATAAGGTCCTTCCGGAAGGGAGGACTTTTCATAAGAAAAACACGGAGCATTGTCCGTGTCTGCTGTTATTGTCTGCGTTCCTCAACGATCTTCAGGATCTCTGCTTTCAGTGCGTCTTCCAGTTCGTTCTGCGGTACAGTCCTGAGCAGTTTGCCTTTTGCAAACAGCATGCCCATTTCATAGCCGCCCGCAACGCCGATGTCGGCACGGCTGGCTTCCTGCATTCCGTTGACAGGGCAGCCCATGACAGCCACCTGAATGTCTTCGTGAATGTCTGCCAGGAAATCCTCCATCTTTTTGACCAGCGGCAGCATATCATACTGGATCCTTCCGCATGTCGGACAGGCGACAAGATCAGGGACCTTGTCATACAGTCCGAAGCACTTCAGCAGCTGCTTGGCAATGATCAGTTCATCCTTCGGCGGTCCGGATACGGATACGCGGATCGTATCTCCGATGCCTTCATGCAGGAGTGTTCCCAGGGCTGCTGAACTCTTGACCGCGCTTTCCGCGAAACCGCCTGCCTCGGTAACGCCAAGGTGCAGGGGATAGGGAAAGTGCTTTGCGGCAGCTTCATATGCGGCGATCGTCAGCGCGACGTTGGATGACTTGAAGGACAGACAGATGTCATGGAAACCGAGGCCCTCCAGGATCTTCACATGTCTGTCAGCACTGTCGATCATTGCTTCTGCGCATGGCCCGCCGTATTTCTGCAGGAACTGCTGTTCCAGGGAGCCTGAATTGATGCCGATCCTGATCGGTACTTTGTGTTCAAGACATTTCTTGACAACTGCTTCCGTATGTTCACGGGCACCGATATTGCTGGGATTGATGCGGATCTTATCGACATGACCGTCAAGCGCAAGCAGCGCCAGCTGGTAATTGAAGTGAATGTCCGCGACAAGCGGGATGTTTGTTTTTTCCTTGATGTAAGGGATCGCAAGCGCGTCTTCCTTATCAAGAACCGCCAGACGGACGATCTGACAGCCGCCTGCCTCCAGTTCATTGATCTGTTTCACACTTGCTTCTATATCTTTTGCGGGAACGTTGGTCATTGACTGTATGACGCATGCGTTCTGTCCGCCGATCTGCAGTCCGCCTACATAGATCGGACGAGTTTCTGTTCGTTTCATGAGATGACCTCCTTCGGTATTATCTCACAAGTACAGGGAAATTGATATTTTTACCTGAAGGAACGCCCGAATCGCTGTGCATGTATACGGAAATGCGTCTGATCATGCCTCTGAGGCATGATTTTTGGCTTATTTTTTTATCATAGCGTGAAATGAATTTCTTGGAAAAAGAAAATACATGTGATATACTCTCATTGCTGAATCAGGAGGTTTGAAAAATGCCTAGAGACAATATCACCTTTAAATGCTCAGTCTGCGGTGAAGAAAACTATATCGGCACCAGAAACAAGCGCAAGCACGCTGAGAAAATGGAAATCAAAAAGTATTGCCCGAGATGCAATCAGAAAACTCTGCATAAGGAGAAAAAATAACCTGTCGGGTTATTTTTTTGAATATCGGATATGAAGATCGATATACTGCCGATCGGACTGTATCAGGAAAACATCTATGTTCTGCATGACAACGGTCATGTACTGATCATCGATCCCGGAAGATACGGGAAAGAGATCGCCAAAAAGATCGCACCGGATGAAACAGTCGATGCTGTGATCCTGACACACGGACATTCCGATCATACGATGGCAGCGGATGACATGGCTGAAAAGTACGGATGTCCCGTATATATGAACCATGGGGATCTTGCTCTTACGGCAACGGATGCCGGCAGGATCGACGGAACGGAATATCCGGTCTGGTCACCGATCAATGATCTGCCTGAAGGGGATATGACGATCGGGTCATTTCCGCTTCATATCTACCACACACCCGGACATACAGCCGGCAGTGTGCTGGTCCGTTACCGGAATATCCTGTTCACCGGTGATACGCTGTTTGCGTCAAGCATCGGCAGAACGGATCTTTACTCTGGTGACGAAATGCAGATGATCGCTTCCCTCAGACGGATCGTCAGACTGCCTGCAGATCTGACGTTCTATCCCGGACACGGTCCTTCATCAACGATCGGCCTTCAGCTGAAGGTCAATCCCTATCTGCAGAATATTTAAAAAACCGGAAATGAAATCCGGTTTTTATTGTTCTTCTTCAACTCCGTAGCCTTTTTTCAGATCGACTACAGGCAGGGAAACCGTGTTTTCCCTGTTCTGGATCTCGATCTTAACGATCTGATCAAGCGGGACATTTTCGATCAGGAATCCGTTGACCAGGTCAAGTTCTGAGGGATGATCATCGGGAGACTTGAAATCCTGCGGATTCGTCACATATCCTGAACGCAGACTGCCGTCCTGAAGTGTGACTGTGATGAATTTATTCAGATAAGGAAGGACTTGATCGCGTTCCATTCAGTTACCTCACTAAAGCTATGATATCACAACAGAAAGTGAATACCTCATGAAATATAACGGATTTATCATATGTTGTATGATAAATAAAAGGAGAGACTATGACGAAAATATGTGTCAGTGCATGTCTGGCCGGCGAAAGGTGCAGATATGACGGAAATACAAATGAAATACCTGAGATCAGGAAGCTGGTCGAGGAAGGAAAGGCAGTACCTGTATGTCCGGAGGTATGGGGAGGTCTGCCCGTACCCAGGATCCCTTCAGAACGCAGAGGAACATCGGTCATCAACCGCGAGGGAACTGATGTAACGGAAGCGTATATGAAAGGCAGCAGGCAGGCTTTAGAAACATGCCTGAAAGAAGGCTGTCAGACTGCCGTGCTGAAAGCCAGAAGTCCGGCATGCGGTCATGGCAGGATATACGACGGTACATTTACGAAAACACTGATCGATGGAAACGGAACTTTTGCCGATATGCTGGAGGAGCACGGCATCAAAGTGATGACCGAAGAAGAATTTATCCATGATAAGTGATCATTCTGAAAAGGGAATGATCTTTTTTTATGCGTATTCATAAGTGAAGGGAGGCATATGGAAGAACTGCTCAAGGAGTTTTTGCGGACAGCACTGAAATACGGTGCGACCGACATTCATTTCAGTGTTGATGCCCAGGGGAAACTCGAAGTAGAGATGCGGATCAGCGGGAAGATGTACCGCCTTCCCCAAAAGGCAGCAGATGAACGGTTTTTCCGCTTTCTGCTGTACAGGGCGGATATGGATGTGAGCGCAGCTGCTCTGCCCCAGACAGGCTCGTTTGAGATCAATGTAGACGGTAAACCTGTCGCACTGCGTTTTGCGCTGGTAAGCGGCTATCACCTGAAGAGCGGTGTTCTCAGGATACTCAGCAGCACAGGCAGTCTGTCAGTCAGTGACCTCAGCATGAATGCAGCGCAGGTCAATTATCTGAAAAGCATAACTGGACACAGATCAGGTCTGTACCTGTTCTCAGGTCCTACCGGCAGCGGCAAGACGACAACGATGTATACGATTCTCAACGAAACAGCAGGCAGGAAGATCTATACGCTGGAAGATCCTGTGGAAGTCTATTCCGAGAAATATGTCCAGCTGCAGGTCAATTCCCAGGCACATCTGTCATTTGCGGAAGGGATCCGTCAGCTGATGCGGCATGATCCGGACATCATCATGATCGGAGAGATCAGAGACAGTGAAGCTGCACAGATGGCTGTCAGATGCGCGCTGACAGGACATCTGGTCGTCACATCCATTCATGCCTCGGACTGCACAGGCGCAGTGCACAGAATGCTGGATCTCGGAGTGCATGAATACCAGCTGAGCGACGTGCTCGGAGGGATCACGAGTCAGCGGCTGTATGACAGAAAGGATCAGCCGGGCAGGATCTGCGTATATGAAGTGATGGACAGAGAGGAGGTGACCTATTATTTCCGAAACCACGAACACAGCAGCCGGTTCAGTAAACTCCCGGAAGCGGTTATGGAAGCTGTTGAAAACGGATATATCTGTCTTTCGCAGGCAGCACCGGATCTTGCTTGAACCATTTGACTGCGAAGGCATCCTGTCGCTGCTGAATGCCGGCTTTTCACTCCGTCAGTGTCTCAGCGTACTGGAAGATGAACACAATGCGGAATGCTTTGCAATGATGCGCCGGCAGCTGGAAAACGGTGAACCGGGAGACCGTGTCATGACTGATTTCTGTCCGGACAGATACAGACGCTATCTGGAAGGATTCATACCGGTCCTGCCTGTAAAGGAAGCACTGGGTCTTTCCATACGCATGGCGAACGCACGGCAGGCTTCCCGTAAACAGTATCTGTCACAGGCTGCGTATCCGCTGAGCATGTTCTTATTGATGCTGTGCGGATGTCTGCTGTTCTCGGAATTCTGCTTCCCGGCTTTGCTTTCCATGATGGCAGGATTCCGGATCGATCTGTCATTTTACAGCCGCGTCGCAGCCGCGGTGCGCCTGATCAGTGCTTTTCTGCTTGGCATCGTGATCGCTGCTTTGATCATTGCGGCAGTCTGCACATCCCGGAAGTACCGTATCAGAGCATATTGCTTTATCGCTTCGAGAAATCTTCTCCCGATCATCCGGGAGTATGTATCTGCCAGGTTTATCCTGTTCTACACACAATGCATTGAAATGGATCTGCACACGATGCAGAGCCTGCAGATCCTGAAAAGTCTGGACAGCCAGCCGCTGATCAGAATGCTGGCATGCGGAATGGATGATGCACTGAGAGACGGGAATGCGTTTGAGGAAGCGATGCACAGCAGGTACCTGGATCCTTCGTTATACCGGTTTATGAGGATCGCGGTCCATACGGAGGGAGCAGGGAACATGATGAACAGCTATCTTCATATGTCATCCTTGCGCATGCAGAGAAAACTGAAAAGATACACCGAAGTCATCAGGCTCATCAGTTATGCGGGAGTCGGGATCATGCTGATCATCGTCTACCGGATCCTGATGATGCCGCTGTCCGTATTAACGGAATTTTAGGAGGGAATGATGAAAAAAGGTTTTACGCTTCTTGAAATGATCATCGTCGTGACGATCGTTTCGATCCTGTTTATCCTGTCAGTGCCGAATATTCAGAAGGTGCTTGGAATTGTGAATGAAAAAGGCTGTGACGCACTGGTAAAAGTGGTTGATTCGGCGATTCTGGAGTACCGGCTTGCCAATGACAGGGATCCCAACAGTGTCAATGATCTGATCAATGAAGGACTGATGAGTGATGTACAGAGAACATGTGAAGATGGCAGAACGATCTCCATTTACAACGGGCAGGCACAGGCGAACTGAAGGTTATGTACTGCTGGAACTGCTGATTTCTCTGTCTGTCCTGTCGGTACTCGGACTGCTTGGCCTGCGCTCAGCTGGTTTTTCTCGCGGATCATTTTCCCTGTTCCCCGACAAATATCTGGAAGTGCAGTCGGAAGCACTTCTCCATGCCGCAAACAGGTCCTTTGCCGCCGAGGATGACAGGGGAACACTGATCGGATTCAACCGGTATGGGAATGCATCGCATATCGGTACGATCGTCTTTTCCGGCGGTAAAAAAACATATACAGCGGTGATCGAACTGGGAGGGGGAAGACTCGTCTTCCGGAATGACAGATGACGCTCACAGATCTTCTGGCAGGCTTAGCAGTTCTGTCGCTCTCTGTCATCCTGACAGCAGCGGCTGTCAGGACTTCCTGCAGTGCTGCAGAACTGATCATAGAATGCACGCAGGAGATGAACGAATCACATCAGCAGATCAGTGAAAGGATCGAAACATGCATCATATGCGAAACAGAAGCGGATACTTCACCTATGAACTGATCTTTGTGCTCTGGGCATGCTGTATGCTGATGCCTGTCGCATTCAGCTGTATGAAGCTGCTGATCCCGCTGACAGAATTCAGGGAGGATATCCAGGATGAGATCGCACTATGCCAGCTGAGACATATTCTGATCGTATCCGAAGACTTTTCTGTCAGTTCACAGGAGGTGCATTTTACCTATCATGAAGAAGAAAATGTCCTGCGTTTTGTCAATCGCCATCTGATCCTTTCACCGGGAACTCAGATCTTTCTTTCGGATATTTCCGGTATTGCATTCATTGCAACTGGAGATATTCTGAAGATCAAATATTTCCGGGATGACCGGGAAACGGAACGGGTGCTTGTACATGTTTAAAAAGGGATCTGTCAGTATCTATTTCCTGAGTATTTTTATCCTGATCACAACTGTGATCTCTGTCATAGCACAAAACAATATGTGCAGGACAAGAGCACTTGAGAATCTCAGAAGGACCAATGATTATCTGTCAGCCGAAGAAGCTGTGATCAGATTCATCAGCTGCTGTCTGAAAAACGGAACACCTGTTTCCGGCCATTATGCCTACGCCGGGGTTTCGTTTTACGCAGAGTGCGGAACAGATTCCTGCCTGGCTCAGATCAGCAGTCCGGTCAGCGAAATGCTGGATATACAGCTGTGTACTGATATGCACATCTATGATTACGTGCCGATCCGTGACGAAGATTAATTGGCAGGAGATGAATCTTTAATTAATTTGTGTTCCGTTGACAAAAGAAACCATTCTTATAAAATAATGTCGTAGGAGCATAAATTATGATTATTGTTAATGATTTAAGACCCGGAACATCGTTTGAATACGAGAATAACCTTTACACTGTTCTCAATCTTGATCTCAACAAGACCGCAATGAGACAGATGGTTGTAAAAGCAAAAGTCAAGAACCTGCGTACAGGTGTTATCAATGAGATCTCCTTCACCGGAGGAGACAAGGTCGAACCTGCACATATCGAAAAGAAAGAGATGCAGTACCTTTATGATGACGGTGAAGCATGCGTATTTATGGATACTGAGACATATGATCAGATCGAAATTCCCAAGACCAATCTTGAATGGGAACTGAAATTCATGAAAGAAAATGACATGGTCAACATCACGATGTACGACAACGAGATCCTCGGCGTAATCCTGCCGGATAAAGTTGCTCTTCAGATCGTGGAATGCGAGCAGGCAGTAAAAGGTGATACTGTGTCAGGTTCAGCAAAAACAAAGAATGCCAAAGTAGAGACCGGTCTGGACATCAAAGTACCCATGTTCATCGAAAACGGTGAGATCGTACTGGTATCAACCGCAGACGGAAAGTATTCAGGCAGAGCATAAAATGTGCTGATAAAGCACATTTTGTTTAATAGGGGTTAGCTTATGAGTGAAATAGATAACAATGTGTCGGAAACCGAACAGATGCCAGCTCCAGTCAAACCCGTGCGCAAACGGAGACCAAGGAAAACAGCCGATCAGGCAACTGATCAGAATACAGCGGATGCGGAAAAACCTGTAAAACGCACCCGCAGAAAAAAGACTGAAGAAACGACCGGAGATGCTGCAGCAGCACAGGCAGCAGCTCCTGTTAAACGTGTGCGCAGAAAGAAGGCAGAGGATCAGACAGATACAGCTGCGGCTGAATCTGCTGAAAAGCCGGTAAGACGCACACGGAGAAAGAAAACAGAAGAACAGGGTGAAGCGTCTGACGCTGAACAGAAAGCTCCGGTAAAAAGACCTCGCAGAAGAAAGACAGCGGAAACGGAAACAGCTGCCGAGAAGAAGCCGCCTGTCAGAAGAGCACGAAGGAAGAAACCGGAGCAGGCAGAGGAAACAGCTGATCAGACGATCCCTGCGGAAGCAGAAAAGCAGAATGAGGCAGAACCTTCCGGAACGGAAAAAGAGGCCGTTCTGGCTTTTGGCATGCCTGAAGCATCAGCCAATGAGGAGCCCCTTAGGGAGATCACTGAAGAACCTGCTGAACTGCCTTCCAGATATGAGACACCAGAATATCAGGCATTTTTGAAAACACAGTTCGACGAAGAAGGACCTGCTGAAGAAACAGCAGAACGTACAGCTGCTGAGGAACCTGTATCTGCTCCTGCAGAAAAACCTGCAGAGACAGAAATAATCGCTGAGTCTGAAGTGATCCCGTTCTCTGCTGAAGAAACTCCTGCAGAGGATATCCCTGACCGCAGCATTGCGGAAGCACAGACAGACAGTGAACCGGCTGCGGAGAAAGAAAGTATTGAAGAGACTGCAGAACCTGCAGAGACAGAAATAATC
>DMBB01000146.1 GCA_003446295.1 Erysipelotrichaceae bacterium | reverse complement strand
CGCCAAGCTTTGCCAGATTCTTCATGCCGCCTTTTACGGTATTCGGAATATCATGTAATTTCAGATCAAGGAAGATATGGTGGCCCATTGCCTTGACTGTTTCAACAATGGACAGACCTTCTGCATAGGTAAGCTCCATGCCGATCTTGACCCATACAGGCTCATCAAACTTCTTGAGGAAGTTTACGACTTCTTCCTTGGATGAAAAATCCAGTGCGATAATTGTTTTGCTCATAAAAGACTCCTTCCTATTGCTTCTTTTACTGACTGATAACCATATTTCTCCAGTACACGCGGAAGATCTTCTATGATCTTCGGACAGATGTACGGATCGTGGAAATTGGCTGAACCTACTTCAACAGCTGATGCACCGGCATACAGGAATTCCAGTACATCTTCTGCACACATGATGCCTCCGACGCCGATGATGGGAATATTGACTGCTTTTGCTGTCTGATAAACCATTCTGATGGCAACAGGCTTGACTGCAGGACCTGACAGACCGCCTGTCGTGTTTGCAAGAACAGGTTTTGCTGTTTTCAGATCGAGTCTCATGCCAAGCAGCGTATTGATCATGACGAGACCGTCTGCCCCTGCTTCTTCAACAGCTTTGGCGATCTCTACAATGTTCGTAACATTCGGGGTCAGCTTGACATATACTGGCTTTTCAGAAACCTCCTTGGCCATACGCGTCACCTGAGCAGCAAGTTTCGGATCCGTTCCCAGACCGATTCCGCCATGCTTGACGTTGGGACAGGAGATGTTCAGTTCATATGCCTTAACGACGGGTGAAGAATTCATCTTTCTGATGACTTCCACATAGTCCTCTTCTGTCGCTCCGGCAACGTTGGCGATGATTTCCGTATCGTACTGTGCCAGCCATGGCAGTTCTTTTTCAACAATATAATCTACGCCGTGATTCTGCAGACCGATTGCATTCAGCATGCCTCCCGGTGTTTCAGCGATCCTGGGAACAGGATTGCCGATGCGTTCTTTCGGGGTCGCGCTTTTGATCGCGATGCCTCCGAGCAGTGACAGATCGTACAGCTCGGCAAATTCTCGTCCGTAGCCGAAGCATCCGCTGGCGGGAATCACAGGATTCTTCAGATGCAGGCCAGGAAGGTCAACTCTCAGATCCATCAAAGCACCACCTTTCCGATCTCAAAGACAGGTCCGTCTTTGCAGACACGCACTGTATCTCCTTCCGGAGTCTTCGCAACACATCCCATGCAGGCGCCGATCCCGCAGGCCATGCGTTCCTCCAGAGATACATATCCATGTTCAAAATAAGCACCGACTGCTCTCAGCATTCCTAAAGGTCCGCATGCCATTGCAGTCTGTTCTTTGGAAATGCCGTGTTCCTGGATCGCATCCATGACAGTTCCTTTGACACCGCATGATCCATCCATGGTTGCGATGATCACTTCTGCCTTCAGAGATTCCAGTTCCTCTTTTGCGAAGATCTGATTTTCCGAGGCAAATCCAAGTACTGCTGTAACGTGATGTCCCTTCATAATATGCTGTTTTGCTGTTTCGATCAGCGGCGGAATTCCGACGCCTCCGCCAATCAGCACAACATCTTCATCAACGACAGGAAATCCGTGTCCGAGCGGTCCGAAGATATCAAGCTTCTCACCTGCCTGCAGCTTTGAGAGCACACGGGTACCGTCTCCGGCTATACGGTAGATCAAAGAAATATGATGATCATCACGTACCTGTGATACAGAGATCGGACGTCTGAGGAAATAACCGGGAACCAGTATCTGAACAAACTGTCCGCAATGCGTATCCGCCGCGATCTCGGTTTCCAGTTCCATCCGCATGATGTCAGGAGCGATCATGATCTGCTCCTTGATCAGCGCGGCATCACTTCTCATTTCTGATCTCCTGTTCAAACGGTGCAAAACCGAATGCACGTTTGATAACAGCCTTGCGTACAAGTACGCCGTTGGACATCTGAGGGAAAATACGGCTCTTCGGTGCTTCTACCAGATCCGTATCGATCTCCACACCGCGGTTGACCGGAGCCGGATGCATAACGATCGCAGTATCCTTCATTCTTGCATAGCGGTCTTTGGAAAGTCCGTACTGCTTCAGATACATTTCATCGCTCATGCCTGCCAATGCAGCGCCGCGTTCTTTCTGTATTCTGAGCATCATGACAACATCTGCATTAGGGATCGCTTCATCGAAATCCACTGCTTCAAATCCTTCGCGTTCCCATTCTTTGGGTCCTGCAAAGCGCACGGTTGACCCGAGTTTTTCGAGTGCTTCCTTATTTGATGATGCGACACGGCTGTGCAGGATATCGCCGCAGATAACAACATTCAGGCCCTTCAATGTTCCGAACTCGCGGTACATTGTCAGCAGGTCCAGAAGACACTGTGTAGGATGGTCACCTGCACCGTCTCCGGCATTCAGAATGGGAATATTGACATTCTCAAGCTGTTTATAATACGCATCCTGAGGATGACGGATAACGACCGCGTCATATCCGATGGATTCCAGTGTTTTGACAGTGTCATACAGACTTTCACCTTTTGTGACAGAGCTGCCGGATACCGCGATATCAGCGGTTTTGCAGCCAAGCTGAAGTTCTGCACTTTCAAAAGAGTAATGCGTCCTCGTTGATGCTTCAAAAAAGAGATTAGCAACAAGGGCCTTGGAACAGGGCAGCTGCCAATCTCTATAAGTATCATGGAACAATAAAGCATCATTGAGGATCTGTACAATATCCGTTACGCCAAGATCACGCATGGACAGCAATGAGTATCTGTTCATAAATCCTCCGTTCTTTTACCTGTTGTGATTATACAGGACTGTACAGATATTGCAAGGTCATTCAGAATGAAAGTTTTTTCACGGAACAGATCAGTTCTGTGAGGAGGAATGCGGATGTGCTTTATCAACCACCTTGCGCAGACGATCTTCTGTGACATGTGTATAGATCTGCGTGGTAGACAATGTTTCGTGGCCGAGCAGTTCCTGCACGATCCTCAGATCTGCTCCATTGTCCAGAAGGTGCGTTGCAAAGCTGTGGCGTATCATATGCGGATGAACATGTACCGGAAGTCCGGCTTTTTCACCTGTGCTCTCGCACAGCATCTGGATCATGCGTACAGAAACCGGTTTCCCCTTCTGATTGACAAACAGGAAATCGTGATCTTCTTTCATGTAGAGCGGACGTACTTCCCTGATGTAGGCAGCCAGCAGCTGACCTGCTCTGGGATAGAAAGGCACCATTCTTTCCTTGCTTTCCTTTCCGATCACGCTCAGATAGTGTTCTGTCAGATGGATGCGTGAAAGCTTCAGGCCGGCACATTCACTGACACGCAGGCCGCATGCATACATTGTTTCAAGGATGCAGCGGTCCCGTACTTCGGAAGGTTTGCTGAGATCAAAACTGTTCAGCATCGTTTCCATCTGGTCAAATGTCAGAAATTCCGGCAGCTTCCTTCTGGCAGAGGCGCCGTGCAGTCCCTGCAGAGGATTGTTGATTACACCGTGATATTGATACAGGTATTTATAAAAAGAACGAAGCGAAGACAGATGCCTTGAATAACTGGCATTGGACAGCCTGCTGCCTGTGATGTCTCCGCTTCTGAGTTTTGTGATATACGTACTGATCTCAGTCTTCGTGACATCTGCTGGTGATTCAATGCCTTCAGCCTGCAGGAAATCAAGGAAACCCCTGATATCCCTGCGGTATGCATCCTGCGTATCTTCACTTCCTGTATGGGCTAATGCAATATGATGCAGAAAGCCTTCCAGCATTTCATCATAATCTGCCATCCTGAATCATCTCCGTGATCAAAGGCAGCGACTGCTTTGCGTACGCTTCTTTGCGTTCTTTCTTCTTTACTTCATGGTTCAGATGGAATATGCCGAAATTTGCGTTCATCGGCTGGAAATTCTCAGGTGAAGCATGCGTAATATAGTGCGACATAGCGCCGATCATTGTTTCAGGTCCCGGTTCAACCAGAGGCTCGCCTTTCAGCAGATGCGCCATATTGATGCCTGCCAGCATTCCGGATGCGGCAGATTCGATATATCCTTCCACACCTGTGATCTGTCCGGCAAAGAAGAGATCATCCCTTGCTTTTGTCTGGTAAGTAGCCCTCATACAATTCGGTGAATTGATATATGTATTACGGTGCATGACGCCATAGCGCACAAATTCACAGTTTTCCAGTCCCGGGATCATGCGGATCACCTGGCGCTGGGCAGGCCATGTCAGGTGTGTCTGGAAGCCTACTATATTATAGAGGCTGGCCTCAGCATTATCCTGTCTCAGCTGTACGACCGCATACGGGCGGGCATCTCCCAATCCGAGACCTACTGGCTTGAGCGGACCGAACAGCAGTGTCTGTCTCCCACGCTTTGCCATGACTTCAAAAGGCATGCATCCTTCAAAATAGACTTCCTGCTCAAAGTCACGGATCTTCACGGTTTCCGCAGTGATCAGAGCGGCATAAAACCGATTGAACTCATCTTCTGTCATCGGACAGTTGATGTAGTCGGCTGAGCCTTTATCATATCTGGATTTGCGGTAAGCCTTCGTCATATCGATGGATTCTGCCGTGACGATCGGTGCTTCCGCGTCATAAAAGTAACAGTACTTTTCATCAAGGAGTTCCCTGATCGGCTTCATCATAGCTTCTGATGTCAGCGGACCTGTCGCAATGATCACCGGACCATCAGGGATCTCATTCATTTCACGTGTTTCAAGCGTGATATTCGGATCGTACATCACTGCGTCTGTGACAGCCTGTGAGAACTTTTCACGGTCCACTGCCAATGCGCTGCCTGCAGGCACCTTATTGGTATCTGCTTTTTCCATGATCAAAGAACCGATCATCCTCATTTCCTGTTTGAGAAGACCTACTGCATTTGTCAGCGCATCGGACCGCAGAGAGTTTGAACATACCAGTTCTGCAAATGTATCGCTGACATGTGCCGGAGATTTGTGATCGGGCTTCATGTCGATCAGACGCACCTTGATGCCGCGCCTGGACAGCTGATATGCTGCCTCGCATCCGGCAAGACCAGCACCGATGACAACTGCCTCAGTACTCATTTCGTGCTCCTTCTGCGGCCTCTGGCGGCAGGTTTCTTTTCAGATGATGAGCTTTTTGAAACGATCTCTTCACCTTCCAGTGTCTCCATGTAGCGGCATTTCGGGAAGTTTGAACAGCCGACAAAATACTTGCCGTATCTGGACTTGCGCTTCAGCAGTTCATTGCCGCACTTCGGGCACAGTTTTCCGATCGGCTCAGGCTTTTCCTTGTTTTCAACATTGATCTGCCTTGTATACTTGCAGGAAGGATATGTTGAGCAGGAAATAAATCTGCCGAATCTGCCGTTTCTGTACACCAGTTCATTTCCGCATTCCGGACAAAGTTCTCCGACTTTTTCCGGCTGCTTCTTTTCCATTTTTTCATAGGCTTCATCGAGAAGCGGCGTGAACTTATTCCAGAATGCCTGCAGCATTTCAAGTTCGTCTGCTTCACCTTCGGCGATTCTGTCGAGGTCGGATTCCATTTTCGCGGTATATTTCGTATTGATGATCGATGAGAAGTATTCATCAAGCTTTTCAACTGTCAGAATACCCTGCTCGGTCGGGAAGAACACCTTTGTCTTTGACTTTTCAGTTGACGGTTTCAGTTCTACATATCCTCTTGCCTGGATCGTATCGATGATCATGGCATATGTGGAAGGTCTGCCGATCCCGTCATCTTCCATCTGTTTGATCAGTCTGGCTTCTGTATAGCGTGCAGGCGGTTCCGTAAAGTGCTGGTTTGCTTTGAGCTCTTTTGCCTTCAGGATCTCTCCTTCGCTGAGGGCAGGAAGGATCGTATCCTTTGATGAATAATATGCACCGTATACTTTGAGCCATCCGTCAAACGTCTGTCTGCTTCCGGTAGCAGTAAAGTCATATCCGTTCTGTGAGATCGTGATGCTTTCACCGCTGAACTTTGCGGAAGACATCTGTGATGCGAGCGCACGGGCATAGATCAGTTTATACAGTCTGTACTGCTCACTGGTCAGATACTGTTTGATCGTTTCCGGATCATTTGCCAGATTCGTCGGACGGATCGCTTCATGGGCGTCCTG
>DMBB01000254.1 GCA_003446295.1 Erysipelotrichaceae bacterium | reverse complement strand
TTTTTTCCTCACAGAGTAATAGCAGTAGAAATGATCGAACGGTACCAGGATATTCTCAGCACAGTACATGCCTTCACCGGCATAGTGTTCGCAATCCGCACACCGGTTTATCGGTTCACCACCGAGCACTTTTGCTAATGCTTTCTTATTGACTGACGCCATGGACAGCTCACAGGTAAATGTCTGATCAGTGAATATCCTCATGCCATGAGTATCAAATCCGTATTCCTGGCCATCTTCATCGAAGTACTGAGTACTCATTCTTCATCCCTCTTATAGAAGTCGTTCAGATAATACTCATAACGGCCGATGATTTCTCGTTGCTCATCTGTGAGTTCTTCATGATATATCAATAATCTTTGCAAAATCTCGAAGATAAATTTGATCGCTTCCTGTTCAGTCATTAGTCGCTTCTCCTGTCCTTATCACGTCGGACATTTCTTTCCTGCGTCTGTAAGTTACTATCGCGGTGTTTTCTTCTCTCTTCCAGCCGTTATCTGAAGCAAAATACTTCTCAAAGTCGTTGAAGCACGGCTCGTCACGGCTCACTATGACTTCCTCTTTGATAATTATCATTCCAGTTCTTCCTCCAGACCGTCGCTGAACGCATGGCCTTCCAGTATGTTCTTCAGTATGCCGTATCGGATGGACTGCTCTATGACGGTCTTCATCTTTTCATACACATCAGCAGATACCCGGTCTTCGATCCATCCCATGGTGCCCCGGATTCCATCCTCGGTCAGCCTCAGTTCACGGGCCAGTATGACTGTTCCATCCCTGGATCCGCTCATGATCTTTCATCCTTTCCTTTTTTTTCATTGCTGAAGCTACTGCTAACTTCAGCTGTGCTGCGTTCAGTATCATCTCGTTGATCTCCGGGTCCGAGGTGGTGCCGTACTTCTGATTGGCTATGACCATCACGGATTCTTTGACCAGTTTCAGGTTTTCCAGTTTGCAGTTGAATGGATTCCCGTCCAGGAAAAACAGTTTGTATCCGTCGGGTACAGGACCGTTTGCCTTTTCCCAGATATAGCGGTGATACAGCATGAAGTTTTTCGGTCCGCAGTTGTCCCGGACCTTTATCCAGAGATATTCGCCGCGTCTTGATACAGTACCCACCGGCACTTTGTTCTTAGGGACGTTGCCCTTCTTGAAGCAGGTCTGCAGGCTGTTCTTCTGAGCATCCGGTGACATGAAATCGTCCCATTTAGCACCTTTGGTGCGTGACTCATGGCCTTTGCGGAACCTGGCATCATAACCGCTGGGCACCTTATGGTTCTTCTTCCATGTTCGGATCTGACCTATGGTGAGATCAAGTCCAAACTGCTCATTCATCTTCTTTACGATCTCATCCGACCGGAGACCGGGAATGATGCTGATCAGGTATTCGGCCTGCTCATCTGTCAGGAGAATATTGCCCCTGTAGTTAGGCTTGAACGGGATCCTGTTGCGGTGATAGTAGCCTTTCATCTGTTCGTATGTATACTCAGCGCCGAACTGGTTGAAGATCATCTCCTGCATGTGCTTTATCGTCACATTGTCAGATGCGTTTTTCTTAACGAACTCGGCAATCTCCTGAGGCCAGACGCGGCGGTCCCATTTACCCCTTTCCGCCATTTTTCAGATCTTTGCTTTCCAGCATCGGAGGGAGATCTACTTCCTTGCGATTGACGCCGCCGTACTCGACCTGCAGCTTCGTGGCATCGAGTGCCAGCTTGGCATTGTCGATGATCTTGGCGGCGATATCACCGACAGCTTTGGCTCTGGTTATTTCCTCCTGCAGCTTGTCACCTCCGAGTTCCTCGTCACTGAGCCTTTCGAGCTCAGCGAACAGGTGATCATTCAGGTCTGTTATTTTGTTTTTCATTGGCTTCTCCTTAGTCCGTCTCCGGCCCTCGGAAGATCACCACCATGGACGGAAACGGTGCATTGTATTGTGCGTCACCGAACCTGATCCTTCCCTTCAGGAAACGGATCTCCGATCGGTGCAGTATGTAGTCGTGGAAATATCTTGTGTCAGTCCTTGCCGGGATAAGAAGACATACGATCGTCCCTTTCGTCTGTGCTTCTTCATATGCCTTCTTTACCCAACGGGCTATATCAGAATAAGGAGGGTTGCAGAATACTCTGTACCCCCCCCATGGTTTTTCAAGACCGTTATCAGCAAGGGTATAGTAGTGAATGCATTTTGCGTTTACTGCAGTTGCACAGGGATCCAGATTGAAGTGGAATTCACGGTCCAATTCATCGAACAGTTCTTGAGGTGTTGCCCACTCATCAGAGTTCCTGCTGAACAGAGTTTCAGTCTTCATCATGTCCCTCCTTTGTTTAATTAATCCTTCAGATAGTATTTGCTCTGGAATCCCGGTGCCGGATGGAGCAGGCCCTGATCCCAGGTGTCATTATTCTTGCTCATCAGTCTGGTCTGTACCTTCAGCCATTTCTCATCGTCCTCAGTCTCTGTGATGATCTCGTCGTGGACGTGGAAGATGATCCGGAAGCCGAAGGTCTCCAGGTTGAGCAGAGAGTCCGTCAGACAGTCACGAGCTGTTGCCTGTACGATGTTCTCGACCAGCTTGCCGCTGTATGTTCTGAGCTTTGTCCAGCCTTTTGCATCGGTGCCGTAGTACTCGATGTTCCCTTCTTCATCCAGTCTGGCATTGTAATAGGTCAGCCAGCGTCCGGAAGGGATCTGAATGAACAGACAGTTATCTTTGTACATGAATGTCAGGTTCTCGTATTTGATCGTCGTCTTATCATAGATGGCCTGGATGGCAGCATCACCGACGATGGTCCAGAACTTGACGATATTAGGATTGGCTTTCCGCCACATCTTGACCAGTTTCGGATAGTCCTGGGGATTGATCTTGTGACCGATGTCCATGGCTTCCATAGCCTTGGCTCCGCCTCCGTAACCGCAGGCCAGAGATGCGACCTTGCCGCGCTGACGGAGGTCATAGTTCTCCTTGCCCTTGGCGATCGTCTCGATCGGAACGTTGAACATCTGCGCTGCTGTCGCCTCGTAGATCTTCCCGTCACCGGCAAAGACCTCGTTCGCCCAGTCTTCATGAGCGATCCATGCGATCACTCTTGCCTCAATGGCTGAGTAGTCTGCGATGGTCAGTGTCATGCCTTCCGGAGCGATGATAGCGGTGCGCGTGAGCTGTCCGAAGATGTCCTGCAGGTCATCACCGTACATGAACTCCAGATACTCCCAGTCGCGCTGTTTGACCAGCTCACGGACCTGTGCGAGCTCCGGCAGGTTATTCCTCTTAAGGTTCTGAGTCTGCAGCAGACGGCCTGCGAAACGGCCTGTACGGCTGGCTCCGTAGTGCTTCATGACACCATGGATCCTGCCGTCAGAGCAGACACAGTCCAGCATCTTCTGGAATTTCGTTACAGACGTCAGGGAGAGGTTTTTCCTGATCTGCAGGACTTCCTTCACCCTTGGGTCTGTTGCCTGCTCTGCGAGCTCAGGCAGCGTCGTCTTGGTGATGCTGGTGACGATCAGACCTTTGGACTGCAGCCATGGCTTCAGCTGTGCCAGGCTGTTGGGATTTTCCAGTCCGGTGATCTCCTTAGCTCTGGCGAGCTGCTGATCATAGAATGCATCATTGTATTCGACTATGGCTCTGCACAGGTCCTGATCGATCAGTACGCCGTTATCATTGACCCGTTCCGTGTTCCTGTAGATCCACTTCTCACGCTCCAGTCCATCGGCAGGATAATGGGTGTCCAGGTACCTGCTGATCGCCCTCTCTGTCTCGACATCCTGTTTGTTGTACTTCACATACAGGTTCCATTTTTCCATGTCGTGCACCGGATAGTTTCTGGTACGCTGACCGTTCTTGTCAGTCGGCTTGCACGGTTTTGAGAAGTAGTTGATCAGGAACACACCGGCTGTATCCTTTTGCTCACTGAGCTGAAGGACCTTGGCAACATCTTTCAGAGATGCAGGCAGTCCATACATTGCCGCATGGCTCTGGGTGTCCCACCACGTTCTCGGATCGATCGTGTGACCGACGTACTTGCTGAGACATACCCGTTCGAACGCTGCGTTGAATGCGTGGACCTCATACGCCGGGTCCTCAAGCATGGAGAGGAACTCTTCAGAGAGCTCCTCCCCGCATGCCAGATCGATCGTAATGACCGGCCCGTCATCCACTGCGTAGGAGCACAGCAGGATCTCGAAGCTCGGATCATCAACATACCTGTACAGACCACAGTTCACCAGATCGACCTCGGAAAATGTTTCGAGATCTATTGAAAGAACGTGCTCCGGTCCCATGATCAGATCTCGTCGTCGTCTTCAACTTCGATACCAGCGAATGCACTTTCAGCTGACTCACGTCCACCCATTGCCGGGCCGTCTTTGGTCTTCATCAGATTGTTCAGACCTGCTGCGATACCGCGGTTGCCGGATGTGTTGAAACCATAGAAGTTGATGTCCGCGTAACCGTAGCAGCCGCTGTAGAACTCGGTCTGATCAAGGATCTTCTGGCGATTCCTGTCAACGATACCAGGAGCCTGCTTGCTGGAAGCATTCAGGAAATAGCTGTCAGCATAAGCTTCATCCTCGGGACGTTCCTCATCACCGTCACGGAGCGGCCATTTGAAGTTAGGGATCTTGTGCGGATCCTTGCCGCCGAACACTTCGTTCAGCGCATTTGCTGCAGCATTCTCGATGGCGAGATTTACAGCTTTGATCGTCTTCTTATCGGACTTCGGGATGATGATGCTGACGCTGTACTTGGCATTGCTGTCATCGTCTCCCATGGATTTCGGAACCCAGACATTTGCGTAGCTGAAGCGAACGGGTCCGATCACTGCTTTTGTATTCTTTCTCTGGTTGGGCATTATTTATTCCTCCTCAATGTTTATGCCTTCAAATGCTTTTGCCGCATCACTGATCAGTGCGGGACGTGTATCTTCATCCGGTACCAGTGCCGGCTTTCCCGGAGGCTTGACGATCAGGTCTCCGAGGATATCCTCGAGTTTCTTTTTGCCTCCGACGATCTTGGTCAGATCAGTCAGACCGTAGAGTGATTTCTTATAGATAAGAGCTTCATCGATGCCTGCCTCGGTCAGCTTCCGTGCCGCCTCAGCATCATCAGTGATCTTCCTGGTAGATCTTCCCTCAACGAGTTTCCAGCCCGGTACAGAGACTCCGGCGCTCAGCTGATCGATGACATACTCTTCCAGCTGTTTGACGTACTGTGCCACCATACGGCCCTGATACAGAAGATCTGAGACTTCATCCATGGTCAGCAGTGCCGGTGCTTTCGCCTCCTGTACTGCAGGTGCAATGTGCTTCAGGTCGATCGCCCGATGCGGGCAGGTCGCTCTTGCTTTGCAGAATCTGCACCAGTCTCCGGCTTTGAACTCTCCGCCGCCCTGTGCAGCCAGCTCAGCCGCAGGCTTAAGCTCTTTGTCCGCCCAGTCGAGCAGCTCCTGTACCG
>DMBB01000413.1 GCA_003446295.1 Erysipelotrichaceae bacterium | reverse complement strand
TGGTAGTCGGTGTCAATGCTGGCCAGATCAAGACTGGTTCCATGAGCCGTACAGACCGTATTGCTAAGTACAACCAGCTGATGAGAATCGAAGAAGAACTCGGCTCAGTAGCTGAATACAAGGGCAAGAAGGCATTCTACAATGTCAAGGCTCTGTCCGCTGAACCTGCACCTGCTCCTAAAAAGGCAGCTAAGAGAACAACAAAAAAAGCAGCTAAGAAATAATCATTCTTAAATCTCAGCTCAGAAACCGGATGTTCATACGCATCCGGTTTTTTTCGGCAGCCTGAAAGCATTTATTGAGTATTTCATAGGAAGACTTCATATAATGGGTTCATAGGTAATGGGTTCATAGGCGTCGGGTTTTCCGATATTGATCAGGCATAAGCTGATCGTGATTATGAATATAAGGTAAGTAAATGAGATTTGTAAGACTGCATGACGGAACAGAGATCCCTCAGCTTGGCCAGGGTACCTGGAACATGGGGGAATCAAAATCAAAATATGAATCTGAACTGGAGTCGCTCCGCTGGGGGATCGATCATGGAATGACACTGATCGACACTGCCGAAATGTATGGCGATGGTGCTGCGGAGGAACTGCTCGGGAATGCCATCAGACCGTATAACAGAAACGATCTGTTTCTTGTTTCCAAAGTGTATCCGTGGAATGCAGGCAGAAACAAGATCTTCAGAAGCTGTGAGGATTCATTGAACAGGCTGGGAACAGATCACCTGGATCTGTACCTGCTGCATTGGCGCGGAAGCGTTCCGCTGGCAGAGACAGTTCAGTGTATGGAAGAACTCAAACAGCAGGGAAAGATCCTTGGCTGGGGAGTTTCCAATTTTGATACAGCTGATATGAAAGAACTGCTCAGTGTCAGAAACGGAGATCAGTGCCAGACAAATCAGGTGCTGTACCATCTTGGCAGCAGGGGTGTTGAATTTGATCTGCTTCCGTTCATGAACGAACACGGCATACCGATGATGGCTTATTGTCCTCTGGCACAGGGCGGCCGTCTGAAACAAAAGCTGCTCAGCAGCAGTGCCCTGCAGATAATCGCAGAAGCACACGGGAAAACGGTGATGCAGATCCTGCTTGCCTTCACATTGCTGAGGGATGATGTGATTCCGATCCCCAAAGCTTCTTCCGCTGCGCATGCAGGCGCAAACCGGGATGCTGCAGAGATCGTACTGTCACAGGAAGAGCGTGATCTGCTGGATCGTGAATTCCCGAAACCGACAAGAAAACTGCCGCTGGATATGGAATGATCCTGCCGCAGACAGAAAAACATACACTCACCGGGCTTCAATTACCGGTGTTTTATGAATGATTCACCGAAAATTCACACAGTGTTCTGCTGGATTTGAAATTAGAGGACTACATTAATGACTGTGAAAGGAAGGTATCCTTTATGAAAATGACAGCTATTGCAGGTCTGGCAGCACTGATGATATTGAGCGGATGCTCAGAGACTGCTGCTGTACAGACTGATGAGAAAACAGAGACTGCACAGACTGAAGAGGCAGCCAATGAGAACGATTATGCAGGAGAAACGATCACCGGACAGGTAAATGCTGTTTCCGGCAATATAGCAGAGATCATACCCGGTCAGATGGTGTATGACAGCGGATTGATGGACGGGGAATCAGCGGCACCGGACAATACAAAGTCCATGCAGGATCCGCCCGACAGCATGCCCGGCAACAATAACCAGGAGATGGCCGTGGGACAGCCGCCGGAAAAGCCGGATGGTGAACATGGCGATGATTTCCCGGGTAATATGCCCGAAGGGATCTTTGTCAAAACGGGTGAAGCGATCACGATCGAAACAGATACGGAACTGTCAGCCGGTGACTATGTTGAGATCGTATTTGCTTCGGACGGCAGTGTTGAAAGCATCACTGCGGCAGGAATGCATAAAGCAGGGAAACCCGGCGGCAGTTCAGAAGTATCCCATGGAACAGCGGCAAATACGATCAGTGAAGACGGTTCATATACATCAGAGAACTATGTGTCTTCAGGTGATGATGAGAATGCGCTGAGGATCGACGGGGCTGAAGCTGAATTGACCGGGATCACGGTCCGCAAAGAATCAGGTTCTTCATCGAATGCTGAAAACGGTGACTTTTACGGAGTCAATGCTGCGGTGCTTGCATTGAACGGAGCGGACGTCACAATCGTGAATGCAGATATATCATCGGATGCACAGAATGGAAACGGCGTATTCAGTTACGGAAGCGGAACAGTCGTTGAGATCAGCGACAGTACGATCACAACGAACGCAGATAACTCCGGGGGCATCCAGACAACCGGCGGAGGAACTACGATCGCATCAAATCTGACTGTTGAGACGCAGGGAAATTCATCTGCTGCGATCCGTTCGGACAGAGGCGGCGGCACGGTGACGGTTGACGGAGGAACATATACCAGCAATGGTCTCAACTCGCCTGCTGTTTATTCCACTGCAGATATCACTGTCCGGAATGCTGTCCTGACAGCAGCCGGTTCGGAGGCGCTGGTCATTGAAGGCAGCAACTCCATTGAGCTGGAAAACTGTGACGTAACCGGCAATATGGGCACACAGGGAGCCAGCTCCGATATCAATATCCATAACGTTATGATCTATCAGTCCATGTCCGGCGATGCGGATGTCGGTACTTCATCTTTCTCCATGACCGGAGGCTCGCTTACATCCCTCAGCGGTGATATGTTCTTTGTGACGAACACATCCGCAGTGATGTACCTGAAGGATACTGAACTGACAAACAGCTCCGGAAATCTGATGACGATCACAGGAAACAATGCTTCTCATGGCTGGGGAACTGCCGGTGCCAACGGAGGACATGTTGAAATGACCGCAGAAGATCAGACCATGGAAGGTGATATTGTTGTTGATACGATATCAAGCCTGGATCTGACACTTGCGGGCAGCTCGGTATTCAACGGCACGATAGTGATCACTGACAATGCAGAGGGAGGCAGCTCTTCTGACAGCGGCGTGCATGTAACGGTTGAGAAAGACAGTGTATGGACGCTGACGGGAGACTGCGTGATCAGCACTTTGGACAACAGCGGAACGATCAATTACAACGGATATTCGATCACGCTGTCAGACGGTACAGTGCTGAAATAGGAAAACAACACAGCATAGGCTGTTGATATATATAAATGAAAAGGCGCTTCCGGATCTGCGGAAGCGCTGTTCTTATTCTTCAGATGATGTTTTCTTGGGGTTGATGCGCAGCTGATATTCTCCTGTGCATTCAAGCAGTGTGCCTTCATTCAGCATGACGCGTTCAAGATTGCTGATGTCATGCAGATGTCCGTTGACATCCCTCAGGTTCAGGCCGAGGTCATTGAGCGCTGAGATGTAGTATGTGCCGGCTCTGATGTTTCTCGGAATGGAATAGATGCCGGGCGTCAGCGTCATCGTGTTTTCGCTGTTGATATAGATCAGATTCTGCTTTTTGTTTGCCTGTGCGGCAACGATCTTGTGATACAGCGTATCACGCATGAAGAACATGTCTGTGTTCTCCATCTGATATGTGAACGTCAGTTTCTTTTCCAGTACATGGATCGCTGCCGGGTCATCACCGGATCTTACCATATCGCTCAGTCTGTGGCAGTTGACGAAATGCTTTGATATGAAGTACAGCGCGATGTCTGTTTCATAGAGCTTGCCTTTGATCACTTCTGCTTCAACTCCGGCAGGTGCATCGGGAATATCGTTGATCATATGTCCGGTAATATTGCCGATGACATCGATTGCTACTGTATAAGGAATAGCAGCTTTGGAAACCTTGATGGAAGCCTCGGATTCATTGATCAGGTGTTCGCCTTTATGCAGCTGATAAGGAGGCTGCGGGAAGAACTTCACGATCGTTTCATCTGCGGTATGATGCTCAAGATAATTTCCCATGATCATTTCACGCATATACGGATCTGATACAACGAGCAGCTGAAACAGATCGTATTCTACAGGAAGATTGTATTTGCGGATCTTCTGTTTGCAGTCCCGGCAGATCGTATGTCCGTCAGGAAGTGATTCGTATTTGCTGAAGAGACCCTTTGCTTCTGACAGACAGAAATCACAAACTTTGTTTGCAGGCATATTTACCTTCTTTCTATTTCGCCTCAGGCGATTCTTCGAGGAGTTTTGTCAATCTGATCGACAGCTCAGGATTGATCACAGGGCTGTATTCTTTATTGTTCCGGATCAGCTCAATGAAGTGCTTCTGCTGGAACGTAAACTCACTTTCAAAATCTGCTGTGAATTCTTCATCACCGTCTTTTGCATGCAGCACGGCGTGATGCGCTTTCCAGAATTCATGGCATTCAATGGATCCTTCCGATCCATAGATACGCAGTGTGTTGTCTCCGCGGTAGCGGAATGAACACCACGCTGTTAAAAGTATATCATCGGTATTCAGCATCTGCCAGGATACCGTAACCGGACAGCCGTTCTCCTTGACCTCTGTCCTGTGCATTGTCCTGAATTCCTGCGGAAACAGTGCAAGCAGTGCACTGAGAGGATAACCGCCCAGATCAAATGCGCATCCGCCGCCGGGAGAGTTCATGACCCAGTGCTCGGTATTCAGATATGAGGCTGTACAGTATGATGCCTCTGCGGCCTTCACTGCACCGATCCTGCCTGAGCTGATCCATTCTCTGATCTGTATCAGGCACGGATTGAACATTCCTTTCTGCGCTTCCATCAGTACAAGATGCTTCTGTTGTGCAAGCCTGTACAGTTCTTCTGCATCAGCCGCGCTGATGAACGCAGGCTTTTCGCAGATCACATGCTTGCCGTTCATCAGGCAGGCTCTGATCTGTTCTGCATGCACATAATTCGGCGTGGAAATGTATACCGCGTCAATTTCACTGTCACGGTACATGTCATCATAGGAAATGATCTTTTCGACGCCTTCTTCCCTGGCATATTCCGCAGCATTTTCCGGATGCCTGGTTGCAAACGCGGTTACGCAGGCATCGTCGACGCCGCGCATACCCTTCAGAAAACGGTGACTGATGCGTCCCGGCCCGAGCACTGCAATTCTGATCTGATCCATCTTGTACCTCTATTATTATTATGATAACACGGAAAAAGCCGTACGTGATGATTTTGCAAAAAAGCGTTGACTTTCAGTTATACGGAGTGTATTATCTATCTGCTTGGCGAAAAAAGGCTTTGCTGTGTGCAAAGCCTATCATAAGGCTGAGAAATGGCACGCTTGGAAATGTGTGCACAAAGGAAGGAGTAGTAATGCCTACAATTAATCAGCTGGTACGTAAGGGACGTACCGATAAAGTCTACAAGTCAAAATCCCCGGCACTGAACAGGGGCTTCAACAGTCTGCAGAAAAAGCCGACAAAGATCAGCAGTCCGCAGAAGAGAGGCGTTTGCACCCGTGTTGGTACAATGACTCCTAAAAAACCTAACTCCGCGCTTCGTAAGTATGCCCGTGTTCGTCTTTCCAACGGCATGGAAGTTACAGCATATATTCCGGGTGTCGGACACAACCTCCAGGAACACTCCGTCGTTATGATCCGCGGCGGCCGTGTTAAGGATCTCCCTGGTGTTCGTTATCATATCATCCGCGGTACACTGGACTGCGCTGGTGTAAACGATCGTAACCAGGCACGTTCCCGCTATGGCGCTAAGAAGCCCAAGGCAAAGAAATAAGTGAGGTGAACAGACATGCCCAGAAAAGGATATATAGCAAAGCGTGATGTACTGCCCGATCCCGTCTATAACTCAAAGCTGGTCACAAAGCTGATCAACAAGATCATGATCGACGGCAAGCGCGGTACCGCTCAGACGATTCTCTATGATGCATTCGCAATCATTGAGTCAAAAACAGGCCAGAATGCTATGGAAGTATTCGAAAAGGCACTGGCAAATGTTATGCCGATGCTCGAACTGAAGGTTCGCCGTGTCGGTGGTGCAAACTACCAGGTACCGGTTGAAGTAAGTGCTGAAAGAAAGCTCACACTTGGTCTTCGCTGGATCGTTAATTACGCAAGACTTCGCCATGAAAGAACAATGGAACAGAGACTTGCCAATGAAATTATGGATGCCGCAAACGGAACAGGTGCATCTGTTAAGAAGAAGGAAGATACACACAAGATGGCCGAAGCAAACAAGGCGTTTGCTCACTATCGCTGGTAATAATGAACTTGAACTTCCGTATTGAAAGGAGCGATTTATGCCCAGAGAGTTCCCTTTAAACAAAATCCGTAATATCGGAATCATGGCACACATCGATGCCGGCAAAACGACAACGACTGAGCGTATTCTGTATTACACAGGTAAAATCTACAAGATCGGTGAAACGCACGATGGTGCTTCCCAGATGGACTGGATGGCACAGGAACAGGAGCGCGGTATCACGATCACTTCCGCTGCCACAACATGTCAGTGGAAAGACTGCCAGATCAATATTATCGATACCCCAGGCCACGTAGACTTCACAGCTGAAGTTGAACGTTCCCTGCGTGTACTGGACGGTGCTGTCACTGTCCTGGACTCCAAAGCAGGTGTTGAACCTCAGACTGAAACAGTCTGGAGACAGGCTACTGAATACAAGGTTCCGCGTATTGTATTCTCCAATAAGATGGATGCTACAGGTGCTGACTTCTTCATGAGTGTCAAATCCATCGGCGACCGTCTTGGTGCCAAGGCTGCAGCAATCCAGATGCCGATCGGCTCTGAAAGCAGCTTCCGCGGAATTATCGACCTCGTTACTATGAAACAGGAAATGTATATGAATGACCTGGGAACAGACATTCAGATTACAGAGGTCGAAGAACAGTATCAGGAACAGGCTCAGGAAATGCGTATGACTATGCTCGAAGCACTTGCTGACTATGATGATGACCTGATGATGAAGGTTCTTGAAGGCGAAGAGCCTACAGTTGAAGAGATCAAGGGTGCTATCCGTAAGGGTGTGCTGACTTCTGAATTCTTCCCTGTAATGTGCGGTTCCGCCTATAAGAATAAAGGTGTTCAGCTCCTGCTCGACGCAGTTGTTGACTATCTGCCTGCTCCGACAGACATCCCTGCAATCAAGGGACATCTGACAGACGGAGAAGAAGCAGAACGTATTCCGGATGACAAGCAGCCGTTCAGCGCCCTTGCATTTAAGGTCGCTACCGATCCATTCGTCGGAAGACTGACATATTTCCGTGTATACTCCGGTACAGTAACTGCCGGCAGCTATGTGCTGAATGCTACAAAAGACAAGAGAGAGCGTCTGGGACGTATCGTCCGTATGCACGCTAACCACCGTACAGATATCACGGAAGTTTATGCCGGTGACATCGCTGGTGCGGTAGGTCTCAAGAACACAACAACCGGTGACACACTGTGTGCTGAAGACAGCCCGATCATCCTCGAATCCATGGTATTCCCGGAGCCGGTCATCCAGATGTCAGTTGAACCTAAGACAAAGGCTGATGCCCAGAAGATGGACAACGCTCTTGCTAAACTGGCAGAAGAAGACCCGACATTCCGTACATATACTGATGAAGAAACAGGACAGACGATCATCGCAGGTGTCGGTGAACTGCAGCTGGATATCATCATGGACCGTATGAAGAGAGAGTTCAAGGTAGAAGCTACTGCCGGTGCTCCTCAGGTTGCTTACCGTGAAACGATCCGCAGCGAAGCTGACTGCGAAGGTAAATTCGTACGTCAGTCAGGCGGTCATGGTCAGTACGGTCATGTATGGATCCACTTCAGCCCGAATGAAGGCAAAGGCTTTGAATTCGCGGATGAAACAGTCGGCGGAAGCGTTCCGAAGGAATACATCAAACCGACTCAGCAGGGTCTGGAAGAAGCACTCGGAAACGGACTCATTGCAGGCTATCCGGTCGTAGACATCAAAGCGGTACTGTTTGACGGTTCCTACCATGATGTCGACTCATCTGAACAGGCGTACAAGATCGCTGCATCCCTCGCTCTGAAGGAAGCTGCTAAAAAGTGCAATCCTGTCATTCTCGAACCGATCATGCGTGTAGACGTAACTGCACCGTCTGATTACCTCGGCTCCGTTATGGGAGACATCGTTAAGAGAAGAGGTCAGATCCGTATGCAGGAAGAGACCGGCAACGCAATCAAGATTTCCAGTTATGTTCCTCTGAGCGAAATGTTCGGCTATGTAACAGACCTCCGTTCCATTACACAGGGACGCGGCACTTACATTATGCAGACAGATCACTACGAAGAAGTACCTAAGAGCATTGCTAAGGAAATCATCGAAAAGAACAGTACTAAGTAATTATTGCAAATGGAATGCGTTTATCATAAAATGATTACGCACATAAATTGATTAAATCAGGAGGAAAACCCATTATGGCAAAGCAAAAGTTTGACCGCTCACTCGATCATGTTAATATCGGTACGATCGGTCATGTCGACCATGGCAAAACAACGCTGACGGCCGCAATCACCAAGTATCTCGCTGAGCACCCTGAAGCTGGTTCCGCTAAGTTCGAAGCATACGACCAGATTGACGGAGCACCAGAAGAAAAAGCTCGTGGTATTACGATCAACACAGCTCACGTTGAGTACTCAACAAAAACACGTCACTATGCACACGTAGACTGCCCAGGTCATGCTGACTATGTCAAGAACATGA
>DMBB01000244.1 GCA_003446295.1 Erysipelotrichaceae bacterium | reverse complement strand
GGACGACTTCCATCATCGTCTGCGCATTCGACATGCCGAGACTTCTCGCTGCTTCAGTCTGTCCTTTATCTACAGCCTGAATGCCCGAGCGGATGATCTCTGCCATGTAGGCACCGGTATTGATGGATATGACGACAATGGCTGCAGTCAGCTTATCCCAGTGAATGACGTTCAGAAGGGCGAAATACAGAAACACTGCCTGTACCATCATCGGCGTTCCTCTGAATATATCAATATAGATTTTTGTGATGATATCAAAGATCTTTTTGAGGATCCTTGCAGCTTTTGAAGCCGTATAGTCCAGTGTAACTGCTCTGAAGCCTCCGACCAGCAGACCGATCATCAGACCGATCAGTGTTCCTGACAGGGAGATCAGAAGTGTCATTCTGATTCCCAGCAGGAAGCTCTGGCCGTAAGTGGACAGGATGTTCAGGCAGATCTGCCAGAACTTCATGATTTATTCGTTGACAGCAGGCTGACGTTCAACAGCTGCCTGCATGATATTGTTTCTGTCTTCTTCGCTGATCGTATCAAGGATCTCCTGGATCTTTGCCTGCAGTTCAGCATTGTCCTTTGAAACAGCGATGGATACTGTAGCATCTTCTTCACCGTCAAAGCCTTTGCCTTTTTCGAACTGAATGAATGCGAGGTCGCTGTTTGCGGATGTAACGCCGATCGCTACAGGGAGTTCGGATGTGACAGCATCAACATCACCGTGCTGCAGTGCATTGATCGCTGCAGGGAAGTCAGTAGCTGCTTCAACGTGGATGACGCCGTTGATCTGATCGATGATCTCATCATACAGTGTGCCCATCTGGCCGACGACCTTCTTGCCGGACAGTTCCTGAATGGATGTAATGCCTGCAACATCGGAATCCTTGCGGACGATGACGACTTCTTCCGATACATAGTACGGAGTCGTGAAGTTGACTGACTCACGTCTTGTCGGTGTATCTGTCATGCCGGCAATGATCGCATCGATCTCACCGTTGTTCAGGGAAGGGATCAGGTTATCCCAGTCTGTCTTGACGATCTCAACATCCATGCCGAGTCCTTCAGCGATCTCTGTTGCGATCACGACGTCATAACCGTCGCAGAAGTCAACGGAAGAGATCTGCTTTGCGGTTTCTCCTGCTTCAGTTGTTGTCCAGTTGAACGGAGCGTAGTTGCATTCCATACCGACACGCAGTACAGTTTTGTCTTCACTCTGTGTATTGGAACCTGTTGATGTTTCAGGTGCAGCGGATGAACTGCAGCCGGCAAGCAGCAGACAGGATGTGAGAATCAGTGTGTTTCTTAAGTTCTTCATAACTTCCTCCTTGCAAAAAATAAACCGTATGCTATCACATACGGGAGTTATCCATAAGTAATAGCGCCTCTTCATCTGTGGATGAAGGAGTGATACAGATTTTTTCCGTATCCCCACACAGTGACATGCCTGTCATCTATGTTCGGCGGCGATTGCCTTTCGCCTGGTTCAAAGTCTGCCGACTCCACAGGGTACTTATCTGCGCCGCTACCTCTACCGATTTACTTTAACGACTTCGATTATTAATCAGATATTTATCATTGTCAAGGCTATTATCCTTTGAATTTCTTCCAGAGGCTGACATTCTCAAGGTTTGACAGGGAAGACAGCATGTTTTTTTCAGCATTGGGATAACGTTTATAGATTTCCCGGAGGATCTCGCCGGCAGCCGATCTGGCTGTGCGGTCATTGTTGGGACATCCGCTTTTGACAACAGGGATCTGCAGTTCTTCTTCAACGGCCTTTCTGATCTCGTCCTCATGCACATAGATCAGGGGACGGATCATATCCATGCCGGAATAGGAAAGATGGCTGACCGGTTCAAAAACGGAGATCCTGCTGCCGTGGATCATATTCATCAGCAGTGTTTCAACAGCGTCGTCCCCATGATGTCCAAGCGCGATCTTATTGCATTGGTATTCTGCCGCGGCATTCGTCAAAGCACCTTTGCGCAGGGCAGAACATCTGGAACAGCTGAGATTCCCGTTATTCTTCGGATAATGAAGAAGTGTTTCATACAGGTCGGTATCTATGGTGATCAGTTCGATCCCGCGTTCTTTGAAATATTGTGAAAGGGGAGAAATATCTTCACCTTCAAACCCCATATTCAGATGGATGCCGATCACGGTGAAGTCGCAATGATCGTAATGATGTTTGACGCGCCGGTATTGTGCAAGTGCCTTCAGCAGCAGTACAGAATCCTTGCCGCCTGAAACACCGACACAGATACGGTCATTATGATCGATCATATGATAGTCGGTATCGGCTTTTCTGAGTGAGGACATTATTTTTCTGAACGACATTGCGCCTCCTTGTTTTGCCATTATAGCATTAAGTTGTTATAATTGCCCACGGATGGACGCAGTCATACTATTGAACAAACCGGCCGGGATCACATCATTCGATGCGGTTGCCCGCTGCCGCAGGATCCTGCATGAGCGCAAGATTGGTCATACGGGAACACTTGATCCGAATGCTTCGGGTCTTTTGATCATACTGACAGGACGATATACAAAACTGCTGCCGTACTGCGTATGCAATCATAAGCATTATCAGGCAGAGTTTCTGCTTGGCAGGGCTACGGAAACAGAAGATATATGGGGAAATACCGTCGAAGAGCGCATGCCTTCTGTACATTCGCAGACAGAGCTGGATGAAGTCAGCAGGTCTATGACAGGGCACAGCCTGCAGATTCCCCCGATGTATTCCGCAATCAAGGTCAACGGCAGGAAACTGTATGAATATGCCAGAGAAGGAAAGACCATCGAACGCGCACCGAGAGAAATCTGTGTTGATCACCTGGAGGTGCATCATATCGAAGGCGATCGGTATGCGATGGACGCTGTTGTTTCTTCCGGTACGTATATCCGGACGCTGATCACGGATTATGCGCGGAAGCTGAATGAACTTGGCTGTATGAGTGCGCTGAAGCGTACAGGCATCGATAATCTGACTCTGGATCAGGCAATGACCTTCGAACAGCTTGAAACAGATCCCGTCTTTCTGAAGCCGGAGGATGTTCTGAATCCGGACATCAGACTGATCGAAACAGACCTGCCGGACTATGTCAGAAACGGGAGAGATCTGAAACTTGACGCGGATTGTGAATACGTCGGCATTCTTTCGGAAGGCAGACTGATCGCAGTATACGGAAAACGGGATAACGGATATTATCATTGTGAGAGAGGATTGTTCTGATGCGGATACAGTATATTGATTTGAATGATAAAAACAGAAACTACAAACCGGCTGCCGCATGCATCGGTTACTTTGATGGTCTGCATCTTGGTCATCAGGCACTGATCAAGAAAACGATCGAACTGGCACATGAACATCAATGCGAGAGCGCATTGATCACATTTGATCCGGACCCATGGGTGACGATCCGCAAGGATATGACCGTCAAGCATATCACCACGATGAAGCAGCGCATCAACCTTGCGATGCAGTCCGGCATCAAGAATATCTATATTCTGAAATTCACGGAAGAGATGTCAAAGCTGAGTCCGCATGATTTTGTGGAACGGGTGATCCTGCCGTGCAATATCAAAGCACTAGTATGCGGCTTTGATTTCCATTATGGATTTAAAGGACAGGGCAGCTGCGACACGCTCAGGGAAGAAGGACTGTTTGATGTAGCAGTCGTGGATGCGGTCACGGACAACGGCGAAAAGATCTCCTCAACGCGTATCAGCAGACTGATCGAAGCAGGTGAAGTCGATGAAGCTGCCAGACTGATGGGACATCCTTATGCGATCGAAGGAAAAGTGATCCATGGCCGTCATGTAGGTGCTTCACTCGGATTTCCGACTGCCAATATCGACGTGGATCTTGAATACCTGGAGCCCAGACACGGCGTCTATGCCGTCCGTGCATACATCAAGGGGATCCCGTATGCCGCAATGGCAAATCTCGGACACAATCCGACAGTCAACTATACGCAGGCTCTTTCACTGGAAGTGCATATCCTGGATTATGAAGGGAATCTGTACGGAGAAACACTGGTGATTGAATTTGTGAAGTTCATCAGGGATGAACAGAATTTCAAGAACAGGACGAATTTGATCATGCAGCTGGAACTGGACAGAAATACTGTCAGGAAGATACTGAATGCTGAAAAATGAATTTCTTGCGCAGATGCGTGATCTGCTGGGAGACAGAATGGACGAATACCTGAAGGCGATGGAAATGAAGCCGGTCAGGGGTTTTCGTGTCAATACATTAAAAACAAACGAATCATTTCTCCGGAAAGAACTGGACTTTGAATGGGTCAGGAACCCGTATGCATCAAATTCATGGATCCTTCCGGATGATGTAAAGCTGTACGAACTGCCGGCATATACTGCCGGACTGTTTTACGTGCAGGAAACATCCGCGTCTGCGGCTGTGGAGATACTTGATCCAAAGCCAGGCTCAAGAGTACTTGATCTTTGTGCTGCACCAGGATCCAAGTCGACTCAGATCGCTGAACGGATGGGTCAGGATGGTTTTCTTGTCTGCAATGAATATGAGTCTTCCAGGGCGATGATCCTTGCGGAGAACCTGGAAAAACACGGAGCAGCCAATACATGCATCATCAACTGCGATACAAGAGACGCTGCTTCAGCGTTCCCTGAGTACTTTGATTATGTACTGTGTGACGCACCGTGCTCAGGGGAGGGTATGTTCCGCAAAAATCCCGAGGCATGCGATGAATGGTCTCCAGAGAACGTCAATGCCTGTGCCAGACGGCAGCTGATGATCCTGAACAATGCCTATGAGACACTGAAGCCGGGTGGGATCCTGGTGTATTCGACATGCACATTGAATGAAATTGAAAATGAAAACACTGTTATTGATTTCCTTAGTGCACATTCTGATATGAAAATTGATCCGATTCCGGATGTTTATCCGCATACCTTGAAAAGCCGGAAGCTGGATGGCGTACTGCGCATACTTCCTTCTGAATACGGCGAAGGCCATTTTGTCTGCCGCATGAAGAAAGATGGAGAAGGCAGTATTCAAGAACTGAAACAGATGAAGTCTGAAAAGATCGACAGTACGGTCATGCAGTTCCTGAAGGAACAGCTTGATCAGCCCTACAGGTATCTTTACAGCAGGAACGGAAGGATCTACGGGAGTGATCTGCCGTTTGCGGCAGTGAATCCGTGCCGTCTGGTCCGCTTCGGAGTACTGCTTGGAGAAGTGAAGGGCAGCAGATTTGAACCGGATCACGGATTTTATGCCTCAGCAGCACATTCTTTCAGAAAAGTTTATGATCTCAGTAATGAACAACTGGTACAATATATACATGGAGAAACACTGACCATTCCTCTTGATAAAGGATGGTACGGAGTCGCATATAAAGGTCATGTATTTGCCGGAGGCAGATCTGACGGACGTATGCTGAAGAATAAATATCCCAAACGTTTGCGAAGAAGGTGACTTATGGAACTCGAAATGTTTTCTTTCATTGAATCTGTCATCGAGGAATATGACATGCACCAGGCAACCTATGCATATGCGGAGAACACGATCCGCAGCTATTTTGAGAGCATCTGTGCTGTGCCGGGTACATCAGTCGTTTCTGTTCATACCAGGATCAAGACGAGGGAAAGCCTCAGAGAAAAACTCTTAAGAAATAAATTCTACCTTCATTTTGATCATCCTCGTGATGCTTTGATGTATTTGTCGGATCTGGTCGGGGTGACGATCGAGTGTCAGTTTATCAGGAATGAAGCAGAGATCTACAACAGTCTGTTTCATCATTTCAAGATCGACGGCAGCGGATTCAGCAAATCACTTGAAGACCCGAATATTCTTTTGAACATGCATATGCCGCAGCCGCAGACACAGAGAAACGGTTTTACGATCTACAGGATCGACGGCTACTATATGTTCAACAGTGAACGCATCAATTTTGAACTGCAGATCAAGTCTCTGGTACACAGGTTCTGGAGTGAGATCGAGCATGAAGTCGTATATAAAAATCCGGACTTTGTCGTATATGACAAGTTCATGAAGAATATGCTTGGTGCAGTAAGAGATAATCTTGATGTAGTAGACCGCCAGCTTGAGATCATGTACAACGAGATCTCCAATGAATCAAGGCATGCGGCGATCGGCATGAATCAGGAAAGCTTCAAGATCATGCTGGCAAGTTCGATCAATGAGCTGGTAAATAAAAAGATGAAGGAATCTGTCGGCTTCCGCACGGATTTCAAAAAGTGTTCATCGATCCTGTCCCAGTATATCTATATCAGGGATTTCCTGAATACGGAGCGGGGCAGGGAAAGGATGCTGGATTACCTGGAGCATCTGAATTACCTGTCTGACACGGATATAGACTTCAGTTCTGAACTGAAGCTGGAACATCCATATGAGAGTGATGATCCGTTCTGCCGTGTGCTGGGCGATCATATGCAGCTGATGATGAACCAGGATTTTGAATGGCACGTATTCTTTGTTATGCTGTTTGCAATCCAGCCCGGCAGCAATATCGAAGACTTCAGTGACTTTGTCGGTGTGATCAGAAAACTGATCATCCGCAACGGATGGTATCTGGAACGGTTCATGCACTATGATGAAGATCAGGCGGACCAGGCGAGATACTTCTTCCTTGGCGTTCTTGCCGGAGCGCTTGTCAGGGCAGGAACCATTGAGATCATCTATGAAGAAAAGATGCTCGATGTCATGAATGCGTTCAAATTCTTTATTGAACGGATCGAGCATGCTTATCCGGACTATGATAGTCTGTTCAAAGCGGAACCGGCTCTGGAAGTGCAGCTGGTCCATGAAGTACTGCGTATCTTCAGCAGAAATTGAAGAAACCTGCTATAATCGTTGAAGGAGATTAAGAAATATGGCTGTAGATTATGTAATCCTGAATAAAGACAGTTCCGAGAACGGAATTATCGCGATCAACAAATCCGTATTCAAATCGATCGCTGAAATTACGATCGACGATCTGGATCATGCAGAACGTGCGGAAAAGTCTTCATTTTCCAAAGCAGTGATCGTCAGAATCGCTGACAACAAGCTGAAGATCGAAACAGATATCCATGTGAAGTATGGTGCCAATATCAATGCGACATGTGAACAGGTACAGAATAAGATCTATGAAAACATCCTGTTCATGACCGGATTCAAAACAAGCGAAGTCTCTGTTAATGTGACCGGCTTTGAAATGTAAAATATCTGTTGACATCTATTTGCATACTTGGTAATATTTTCAAGTAATCAGAAAACGGAAAGCAGAAGCGCCGCTTCTCACCCGAGGTCCTGAGGATCTGGGTATATGCCGAAAATGAGTATACTGTATTCATTGGCAGGTGCGGCTTCTGTACCTGCTTTCTTTTACAGGAGGGATACTTGCAATACGTTAAACCGAAACGGAATGTACCGGAAGAACTGGTAAATGAAAACATTCACTTCCGTGAAGTGCTTGTCATCGGACCTGATGGACAGCAGCTCGGAACAATGATGAGAAGAGAAGCTATTGAGAAGGCGTATGATCTCGGACTTGACCTTTATTGTGTTGCTCCGAATGCAAAGCCGCCTGTCTGCAAGATTCTTGACTACGGCAAACACCGCTTTAATGAGCAGAAGAAAGCACGTGAATCAAAGAAGAAGCAGCATGTGACTGAAATCAAACCGCTTCGTCTGTCTCCCGTCATTGATGATCATGATTTTGACACGAAATTGAAGCATGCACGTTCATGGATCGAAGACGGTCAGAAAGTCAAGGTCGATATGAAATTCCGCGGACGTATGATCACCAGAAAAGAAGTTGGTGAAACTGTCATGAAACGGTTTATTGAGCAGATCTCCGACATTGCTGTGGTTGACAAACAGCCCAGCATGGAAGGCAACACAATGTCAGTTGTACTGTCTCCCAAAAAGAAATAAGCAGAACAGGAGGAACAAGTCATGAAAGCTAAGGCTAAGAAACCTAAGAAGATCAAGATGAAGACGAAGAAGACCTTCGCTAAGAGATCTAAGATTACCGGCACAGGTGCGATCGCAATTCAGCACAACTACGTATCACACTTCGCAGCAAACAAAACACACAAACAGAAGAAACATCTGTCAAAGGGCACACTGATGAATGCAAGTGATGTTAAGCGCGACAGACAGCTGCTGCAGGGCTAATCGGAGGTAATGAGAGATGAGAGTTAAAGGATCAACACCGACGAGGAACCGTCGTAAGAAGGTATTAAAGCTTGCTAAGGGCTACTTCGGAAGCAAACATCTTCTGTACAGAACAGCTCATGAGCAGGTAATGCATTCCCTGAAGTATTCTTACATCGACCGCAGAAAGCTCAAGCGTGAAATGCGCAAGCTCTGGATCGCACGTATCAATGCTGCAGCAAGAATGAATGACATCAGCTATTCCCAGCTGATGCATGGTCTCAAGCTTGCTGGTGTCAACATGAACCGCAAGATGCTGAGCGAAATCGCAATTCATGATGAAAAAGCATTCACAGAGATTTGCGAAACTGCGAAAAAAGCGTTAGCATAGTACTAGACAGATCAAGGGAACATCAGTTCCCTTATCTGGCGCGTTGGTGAAGCGGCTTAACACATCGCCCTCTCAAGGCGA
>DMBB01000346.1 GCA_003446295.1 Erysipelotrichaceae bacterium | reverse complement strand
ATCACATGTGAAGGTGATGACGAAGATGCCGCTGTCAAGACGATCGAAGAAGTTCTTCGCGCTCAGAAGGTCATTGCATAATTAAAACAATGCAAAACTGAAAAGGCAGGGGAGTGATCCCTTGCTTTTTTGTATAAGGAGTACGGTATGGTTCGGGTCATAGAAACAAAAGATCTGATGAAAATATACAACTACGGCACGCCCGGTGAGACCGCGGCATTGAACAAAGTGACCTTTCATGCGGATGAAGGGGACTTTGTCACCGTCATGGGACCGTCAGGGTCGGGCAAAAGCACATTCATCAATGTGCTGTCGACATTGGACTTTTATACCGGCGGGACCGTAACGCTGATGGGAAAAGATGTCCGTCAGATGAACAGCAATGAAGTAGCCCGGTTCCGCAGGGAACATCTCGGATTTGTCTTTCAGGAATTCAACCTTCTGGATACGGAAACGATCTATGAAAACATCGGACTGTCTGCGGCAATGCTGAAAACAGACCGCAGAAAGATCACGGATCGTCTGCAGGAACTGGCTGAGCGCTTCCGGATCGCAGATATTCTGAATAAATATCCGTATGAGTGCTCTGCCGGCCAACGTCAGCGCGCGGCCATATGCCGTGCTCTGATCCATGATCCCGATATCATCATGGCAGATGAGCCTACAGGAGCCCTGGACAGCAGCAATTCTTTTGAACTGATGAAGATCATGAAGCAGCTGAATGATGAACAGGGCGTGACGATCATCATGGTAACGCATGATCCGCTGGTGGCTTCGTTCTCCAAACGGATGATCATGATCCGCGATGGTTCCATTGAGCATGAAGTTGTGCGTGGGGATATGACCCAGAAGGAGTATCTGCGTGAGATCAATGCGCTTCAGGATGCTGAAAACGAGGGCCTGCTGAGCATATGATCAGGCTGGCTTTGAAATCATTGAAGAATCAGAAGCAGCAGGCAGTGATGTATTTCCTGTCGCTTGTTTTTGCCTGCAGCGAGATCCTGGTCTATTTCAATATCACCGCTGCCCAGGATGCTTTTCATCTGACCGGGGAATCGGATTACATGATCGTCGGGCTCAGCTTTTATATTCTGGTGCTGTCATGTGCCATGATCCTGTCTGCCAACCAGCTGTTTGCCCGCAGCAAAGCCAAGGAACTGGCTTTGAGAAGTTCTCTGGGAATATCGCAGACCAGCATATCCCTTTATCTGATCACCCAGGTGCTGATCCTGTTTGCGGTCGCCATGGCTGTCAGTCTGGCTGTTTCGACGCTGGTGCTGAAAGGTCTGCAGCTGTACTATCCGGAGAGTGTTGTCTTTGAGATCAGTGCCTTCGGCAATATCGGAGGGATCGGCTGTATCCTGTTCCTGGCAGGCTGGACAGCACTGCTCAATATCAGCTTTACCTATATCAATTCCGCAGCGATGCTGCTGAACGCATCCAGAAGCGCGAAGCCTGTTGAATATCAGTCTATGGTCCGCTTCGGAAACCCGACAGAGGAATCGGAGAAGCGGAAGCAGATCATTTCCCGGATATCCTGGATATTCCTGTTTCTGGCACCTGCTGCCCTGATCCATACCGGGTCGCAGGAACCTGTACTGTTCTGTGCAGTCAGTATCTATGCCTTCTGGCGCCTCCTGCATGAAACAGCGGAGCCTCTGCTGAAGCAGATCGGCAGAAGGCTGGCCTTCAGAAACGCCCGGAGCATGATCACAGCCGGATTGTACCGTTATGATCTGCAGTTTTACCGCTTTATGATCTTTCTGATCTTCATGAACGGCGTCTTTCTGCATGCCCTGTTCCCGTTTGCGGAAGGAGACCTGTTCAAACAGCACCTGATTCAGATCGTATATGCTTTGTCGATGCTTCAGATGGTATTTCTGCTTATCGTGACATTCCGGAGTGAAACAGGCGTAAGAAATGCCTGGGATCACCAGCTGGAACAGCTTGGTTTTGAGAGAAAGGATCTCTTTCTGATCCATGCCGGCGAAATCGTTCTCTTGATCCTGACCATGGCGGTCTGCACATTAGGTTATATTGCCGTTATCTGCAGATATTTCATTGCCCAGGGTATCATCGGACAGAATGTACTGCGTGATGCCTGTGCGGTATTTGCTTTATTGATGGCGGTATTTGCGGCAGCTTATTCAGAAATCAGAAAAAAGTATAAAAATGTTCGATAAATATCAATGAGAATCAGATGTTGTCTGCTATGATAATAGTCGCTTAATACTTCAGGGGGAATACATATGGATACAACACGTATCATTGAGAGCTTTCATCAGGGTCATTGCCTTGACGCATATAAATTTTTCGGTGCGCATTTTGTTTACGAAGGTACCAGCGGGGTACGCTTTACAGTTTATGCTCCGCATGCGAGAAGCGTCAGTGTTGTAGGAAGCTTTAATGACTGGAACGGATATGAAGCTGTCATGCAGAGGACCGGTTTTACCGGCGTCTGGAGTGTATTTGTTCCGGGTGTAAAAGAATGGGATACATATAAATTCAGGATCGAAGACAGGAACGGCAATGTGTTTGACAAAGCCGATCCGTATGCCTTTTACAGCGAAACCAGGCCTGAAACAGCCTCAAAGCTGTATAACTATGAGAACATCAAGTGGTCTGATGGCAGCTGGATGAAGAAGCGCACGAAGAATTTTGATAAGCCTGTCAGCATTTATGAAGCTTATGCCGGGGGATGGAAGCGGAACGGTGAGTATCCGTATACATACGGAATGCTGAAGGATGAACTGATCCCGTATGTCAAGGAACATGGATTTACGCATATCGAGCTGATGCCTTTGAACGAGTATCCGTTTGACGGTTCATGGGGCTATCAGGCAAGCGGTTATTATTCCGTCACTTCCAGATACGGCAATCCGACGGAATTCGCCGACCTGGTCAACGCAGCGCATAAAGCGGGGATCGGCATTATCATTGATATGGTTCCTGTTCACTTTGTCAAAGATGCACACGGACTGAGACTGTTCGACGGCGAACCTCTGTATGAATATCAGAAGGCTTCTGACGCTGAATCGCAGTGGGGAACAAACAACTTCGATCTCTGGAGTGAAGAAGTGCGTTCATTCCTGATGAGTGCCGCCGCCTTCTGGTGCGGTGTCTATCATGTGGACGGCATCCGCATCGATGCGGTTTCAAATCTCATCTATTGGGGAGGAAACCGTGACCGCGGCGTGAATGAAGGCTCCGTGATCTTCATGAAGCGCATGAATTATTACCTCAGCAAGGAATTCAGCGGACTCATGCTGATAGCGGAAGACAGCTCCGACTACCCGAAGGTAACGGCGTCCACGCTGGACAACGGTCTGGGATTCGACTATAAATGGGATCTCGGATGGATGAACGATACACTGAAGTACTATGGGACCGATCCTATTTACAGGCATTGGGACCATAACAAGATCACGTTCTCCATGGCATATTTCTATTCCGAACGCTTTATCATGCCGCTGAGTCATGACGAGAATGTCCATGGCAAGCACACAGTCGTCGACCGTATGTGGGGCAGCTATGAACAAAAGTTTGCCCAGGCAAGAAACCTCTATGCCTACATGTTCGCGCATCCCGGCAAGAAGCTGAACTTCATGGGCAATGAGATCGCATCATTCCGTGAGTTTGACGAGGCAAAGGAACTTGACTGGTTCCTGCTGAGCTATCCTGCCCATGATGCCTTCCTGAGATACTTTACGGACCTGAACAAGATCTACTGTGCGCACAGCTGTCTCAGCAAATACGAATATGACCGTCAGGGATTCAGATGGCTTGATGCTGACAACGCAAAACAGTCGGTCTTCTCGTTCTATCGTGAAGATGAAAAAGAATATCTGGTCTGCATTCTGAACATGACGCCTGCGTCTTATGAAAACTATGATATTTCCGTTCCGCAGGAAGGAACGTACAAAGAGATCCTGAATTCGGAAAAGGATATCTATAACGGCTGCAACATGTGCAATTTTGAACCGATCAAGGCTGTGAAACGAGATGCGCCAGTAAAGGGATTCGATTACAAGCTTACGATCCGCATTGCACCATTTGCGGCGATCTGGTTTACATGCCGCAAGCCGGTGAAAAAAACAGAAAAGACAAAATCACAGGGATAAGTACCTGATTCAGTTTGCGTATTTGGTTCACAGATACTATACTTACAATGTTTTAACATTCTGGAGGAAGTTATGTCCGTAATGAATGCTTATGTAGATGATTATGGGAAGATCACAGTATATCTTTCCAGAAACTTTTTCGGAGGAAGGACCGATGATTTTTATCTTTCCGATGAAAAGGGAAACTCCTGGGACTGTATCATCCGCAACGTTGAAGAACGACGTGATGAAGTTGTATATGAGCTTGTGATCCCCTCCGATCTGGAGATGGGCTTTCGTTACTATGTCAGAGAATCTCATGGAAAACAGGTTGAAGTAAAGTTCAGGTATATCGTTCAGAAGCCTGAATTTGACCGGATGTTTACGTATGACGGCAGCAATCTTGGCGCTGTGTATCATCTGACATATACGACGTTTGCTTTGTGGGCACCGACAGCGGTAAACGTCATGGTGCGCATCAATCATGAGCGTAAGGTACATGTTCTCAATATGCGAAGGACCAGCCAGGGTGTCTGGCGGGCAAAATGGTCCGGAGATCTCAAACGTGCTACCTATGTCTATCTGGTCGACCGCAACGGCGAGATCGTTGAGTGCACGGATCCGTACGGCATCAGTTCGAATGCCAACGGCAGGGAAAGTGCAGTCATCAATCTTGCGTCAGTGGAATCCATCAAGGATTATGAAGTCAAGACACGTGTCAGGACGCCGGCAGACGCCGTGATCTATGAGATCAATGTCAGGGACCTCACGAGCAATCCCGTGGACGACGGTCATGTCCAGAAACGCGGCACATATGCGGCGTTCATTGAAAAAGGGACGCAGCTGAAAGGAAAGTCCACAGGCCTGGATTATCTGGTCAGCCTGGGCGTCACGCATGTTCAGCTCCAGCCTGTGCTTGATTTCGCGACAGTTGATGAATACCATCCAGAATGGGGATATAACTGGGGATACGACGCCCAGCAGTTCATGACGCTGGAAGGCTCCTATTCCACCAGCCCCAACGACCCGTACGCGAGAATGATGGAATTCCGCAAGCTGGTCACAACACTTCACAAAAACAACATCAGGGTCACGCTTGACCTTGTGTTCAACCATATGTATGAAACACACGAGAACTGTCTGGAAGCAGTCGTTCCGTATTATTACTTCCGGTACAATCAGTCCGGCGGTCTTTCAAACGGTTCATTCTGCGGCAATGACCTGAACTCTCTGCGTCCTATGACGCGGCACCTGTTCCTTCATGCGATCAGATTCCTGATGAAGACCTATGGTGTCGACGGATTCCGTTTTGACCTGATGGGCATCATCGATATTCATACAATGAACCTGATCAGACAGGAAACACTGAAGATCAAACCGGACGCCCTTGTATACGGTGAGGGCTGGGACATGCCTACAGCGATGAATGATGAGCTGAAGGCAAAGATATTCAACCAGGACAAGATGCCCGGGATCGGTCATTTCAACGATACCTTCCGTGATGTGCTGAAGGGAAGCACCAGCGACAATCAGAAGAGCGCAAAGGGCTATCTGACAGGCAATTCCGGACTGATCTATGAAGCATGCGGCGTATTGAGCGGCAACACGATGGGTGCTCCGTACTTTATGCGGTTTGATCATCCTGTCAAGAGCATCAACGCCATAGAGACGCATGACAACGCGACACTGTGGGACAAGATGCATGCATGCTGCAGCGAGGAGCCGCGTGAGCTCCGCAAGAAGCGTCAGAAGATGATGATCGCATGCACAATGTTTGCACAAGGCGTACCGTTCCTGCATGCGGGCATTGAATTCTGCGGTACCAAACAGGACAACTCCAACTCCTATAATGCCGGGGACGCCGTCAACGGCATGAACTGGGAAAGAATGCTGTTCAACTATGATGTTGTGGAATATACGCGTGCAGCGATCCGAACAAGACAGTTCTATCCTGCGTTCAGACTGGCTACGGGAGATGATGTCAAACGCTTCGTCAAAACATATGTCCTCGACAACGGGGTGCTGCAGTATGATATCAACTATGCCGAGCCGGGTGCTTCCGGCAGGGGCATCAGGGTCCTCATCAATCCGAGCATGCAGTCGTATACGTATTACTATAATGATGCAGCCTACAGGATCATCTTTGATGAAAACGGCGGCGCTCATGCTGAAACAAAGAATGAGATCCACATTGAAGCCTGCAGTGTTGTAGCAGCGCTTCTGATCTGAACAGATACGATCGGATCATACAAAAAAGTACAGGAAGTGATTCTGAACGGCCGGAATCACTTTTTTCTGTGATCTGTTTTCTTAATGATTCAGCACTGAACTAATTGCGCAGGCAGTACACTTTTTTGCCTGTGATTTGCTATCATGTAGGTGATTATCTGCGACAGGAGGTACAGAGATGAAACATGAGATAAAGAAAATAACTGCTGCAGCAGCGGCATGTATACTGATGTTCCCCGGCATTCCTGCAAAAGCCGAGGAGGAAGGAAACAAGGAATTTGATAAATTCCTGATGGATGTATTCGCAGAGACTGTCGAATCAGATTATCTGTCGATGCATTATACCGTGAGGGATTATGAGTCAATGGGGCTTGCACGTCCTGAGGCAACGCTCGGCGATATTGATTTCGAAGAAAATACGGATCTGCAGGATTACCTGGACGAGCTGCATGCATTTGATTATGAAAGCTTGTCGAAGACCCAGCAGCACGATTACATCATTCTTGAGCGTGACCTGGAACTGAGCATTGAGTCCGAAAAATATGCGGAAGATTATACCGAGCTGTTCAGCCCGGTAGATGGTGTGACGGAAGCCCTGATCACAAACTTCACAGAGTACTTCTTCTATACAAAACAGGATATTGATGATTATCTGACCCTGATCGAAGAAACTCCGGATTATCTGGAACAGGCGCTTGAGGCAACCCGCAGCCAGGCTTCCCGCGGTCATTTCCTGACTGACAACGCGCTGGACCAGCTGAAGGAGTCCATTGACAAATTCACTTCAGAAACGGAAAAGAATCCGCTTGTGGTCGACTTTGCGACGGATATCAATGCAATGGAAGGGCTGAGCGATCAGGAAAAACAGGACTATATCAGCCGCAACGAAGATCTGATCCTGAACCATTACATTCCTGCATACAAGCATGTGGCTGAGGAACTGGAAAAGCTGAGAGGATCACGCTCTGTTTCCGGCGGACTCTGCGAATTTGAAGACGGTGCTGATTATTACCGTGTATTCCTTGCCCAGGAAACAAGTTCTTCCAAAACACCGGAAGAACTGATGAATCTCTGCGAAAAGATCGTTCTGAATGAGATCTTCGGTCTTGCAACGCTCGGATACGAGGACAGCGGAGAACAGTTCAAGCTGGATGATGCAGAAGAAACACTGAATTACCTTGCCGGGAAACTGGATGATTATCCTGAAGGAGCCAATACGGAATTCACGGTTTCCAATCTTGATCCTTCCATTACAAACCCCAATATCGTGGCTTATTATCTGACACCCTGCATTGACGCAACGGATGTGAATGTGATCCGTGTCAATGAGAGTGCGATCAATGATACGAATGATCTTTACATGACGCTTTCGCATGAAGGCTTCCCGGGACATCAGTACCAGGTCACCTGGTTCCTGAATACAGATCCCAGCCCTGTCCGCAGTGTGCTGAGTCATGGCGGATATACGGAAGGCTGGGCAATGTATACGGAATTATACCAGCTTGATCACAGCGGCATGTCCCCTGAGCAGTGCGCATACCTCAAGGCCATGACGGTCATCGGATACATGGCACCGTGCGTCATCGATATCGGCGTCAATATGCTTGGCTGGAGCGTTTCCGATGTCGGAGATGAGCTGGACAAAATGTACCTGAACAGAGAGATCGCACAGGATCTTTACAATGAAGCCGTAGATACACCAGGCAGACTGCTGAACTACGGATGCGGTCTTGCACAGTTCCTTTCTCTGAGGTACCGTGCTGAGGATACGCTGGGGGATGATTTTGATCCGGCAGAATACAACCGTGTGCTTCTGACATATGGTGACCGTGATTTTGAAGTGGTTGAATCTGATCTGAATGAATGGGTAAAGATCCTGAAAAACGGAGAGGAACTCAGCGGCGATTCGATGGACCTGGAGCCGTATGACATTATCAACAATGGTGAATACAGCAAAAACAATCTGAAATACGGTCTCTATGCGATCGGCGGTTTCGCGATTGCTGCTGTACTGGTGATATTCTTCATCATCCGGGCAAAGAAAAAGAACCCGTTTAATGCATGAGGTGATCAATGAAGCATAACGAATGGTATCCATGGCTTCAGAATGAATTCAGGCAGCCGTACTTTCAGCCTTTAGCCGCATTTGTTCATGAAGCATATGAAAAAGGTCCGGTATATCCGCCGAAAGGCCAGGTATTTTCGGCTTTTGAAACAGCTGATCTGCCTGACATCAAGGTCGTTATCCTTGGCCAGGATCCGTATCATCAAAGAGGCCAGGCACACGGAATGTGTTTCTCTGTCAATCCGGGCGTGCGCATTCCGCCAAGCCTGCAGAATATATTCCAGGAACTTCATACGGACCTCGGGTGCTTTGTTCCCGACAACGGTTATCTGATGCCATGGGCAGAACAGGGAGTATTCCTGCTCAACACGATCCTGACCGTAGCGGATTCAAGGCCGATGTCTCATGCTCGGCAAGGCTGGGAAACATTCACAGACCATGCGATCGAACGGATCAATGCGAAAGATGACCCTGTTGTGTTCATGCTGTGGGGAAGACCCGCACGCGCCAAGGCACAGATGATCGACCGTACAAAACATCTGATCCTTGAAGCAGCCCATCCGTCTCCGCTTTCTGCGTACAACGGATTCTTCGGCTGCAGACATTTCTCAAAAGCAAACGCCTTCCTCACCGGACACGGCAAGGAAGCAGTGAACTGGCAGATCCCGAACCTTTATGTTCACGGAAGTTGATCAGGCACTGGAGTGGGTAATGTCCAGACACGGACATTCCCATGATCCGGAAGAGATGAAGCAGATCCTTGCTGAAGCCGGCAGTCCGCAGAATACATTCGGGACTGTGCATGCTGCCGGTACCAACGGCAAGGGATCATTTGTAAATTATCTGAGCGATATCCTGATCTCTCAGGGCAGAAAGACCGGGATGTTTACATCGCCCCACCTGATCTCTCATCTGGACAGGATCAGGATCGACGGAAAATGGATCCCCGGCGAGACGTTCATGTCGTACCTGAACAGGTACTATGATCTGATCACGGAGCAGAACCTTTCCATGTTTGAGATCGATGTTCTGATCGCCTTCAGCTGGTTCAGGGATGAACATGTTGATATTGCCGTGATCGAATGCGGACTGGGCGGCAGATATGACAGCACGAATGTGCTGGATCAGCCGGAACTGTCAGTCATTACGACCGTCGGGTTCGATCATATGGAACGTTTGGGAGATACTTTGGGAAAGATCGCCTGGCAGAAAGCAGGAATCATCCGGGATGATTCCCGGGTCCTGGCAGGAAATATTCCTGATGAAGCGATGGCTGTCATTGAGCAGGAAGCGGAAAATCATCACGCCAGACTGTACAGACCGCTGGATTACCTTCCGGGAGAAAACAACAGCATTATCCTGTCAGGGGAAACATTCGAGATATCTTCCGATGCGCTTTATCAGCGGGAAAATGCTGTTCTGGCTCTGACTGCAGCGGCACTGCTGGACATTGATATCACTGCACCGGAAGTCAGAAAGGCATTGAAAAACAGTATGTGGAAGGGCCGTTTTGAAACGGTCAGCACGCATCCGAGAGTGATCCTGGACGGTGCACACAATACACATGGTGTTGAGGCTTTGACAAAATCGCTGAAAACCATGAAGCGGCCTCTGGTATGTGTATTTGCGGCCCTGCGCGATAAACGGGGAACGATGATGGCGGAGATGCTGGATGCCGTATGCGACCGTCTGATCGTGACGGAATTTGATATGTACCGTGCTGACCGTGCACAGACATATCTGGTCGACGGAGCGCAGCTTGTCACGGACTGGAAAGAAGCAATAGCCCGAGCGAAGGAATATGCCGGCAAAGACGGAACAGTGATCATCACGGGTTCGCTGTACTTTATCAGTATTGTCAGAGAATATCTGATGACAGAATTCAAATAAATCTTATGAGATGAGAACCGGAAACATCATAAACCGGTTCTTTATTATGCGTGCGGACAATTTCTTGGCAAATGAAACGTAAACTGTTAGCCATGAATCAGTTCATGGTATTATAATGAAAGCGGTAACATGTTTGTGCAGGAGGTAATTATGCGAGCAAACAGTATGGTGGCCATGATTCTTGCAGGAGGAAGAGGGACACGTCTTTTTGAACTGACCAAGAAAGTGGCAAAACCGGCGGTACATTTCGGCGGGAAGTACCGTATTATTGATTTCCCGCTCAGCAACTGTGCTAATTCATCAATCAGCACTGTAGGAGTACTGACACAATATGAATCAGTATTGTTGAACTCATACGTTGCAAAAGATCATAACTGGGGATTAGACACAAACGACGGCGGTGTATTTGTTCTGACACCGCGTGAACGTGATCAGGCGAATTTCCAGGTCTATCTCGGAACAGCTGATGCGATCACACAGAATATCGATTTCCTTGATTCTGTTGATCCCGAGTATGTCCTGATTCTTTCCGGCGACCACATTTACAAGATGAACTATGATAAGATGCTTACTTATCACAAAGAAAAGAATGCAGATGCTACGATCGCTGTTCTTGAAGTTCCTCTGAAAGAGGCTTCCCGTTTCGGAATTATGAACTGTGATGCAGAAGATGTCATTGTTGAATTCGAAGAAAAACCGAAGAAACCGAAGAGCAATCTTGCATCTATGGGTATCTACATCTTCTCCTATCAGACACTGAGAAAGTATCTGCTGGAAGATCTGAAGAATGAGAAATCCAATCACGACTTCGGAAAAGACATCATTCCGGCTTATCTGAACGATAAGAAAAAGCTCGTTGCTTACAGATTCAAGGGCTATTGGAAGGATGTAGGAACGATCGATTCCCTGTGGGAAGCAAACA
>DMBB01000017.1 GCA_003446295.1 Erysipelotrichaceae bacterium | reverse complement strand
ATATGGATTCCATCTCTAGCCAACAGGTAAGAATATGTTCTATAATATGGATTATTACGGAGGTGCCTGATGATCGAATGTACCCATGTTTATAAGAAATACCGTAATGGTACAAATGCGCTCTATGACATCAACCTGAATGTAGCTCAGGGAGAGTTTGTATATATTATCGGACCTACGGGTTCCGGAAAAAGTACTCTGATCAAATTGCTGGACGGCGAAGAGATCCCCACCAAAGGAACAGTCGGCGTCATCGGTATAGATGTCGGAAAACTGCGCCATTCCAAAGTCCCCATTTACCGCAGAAACATCGGTGTTGTATTTCAGGATTACAGACTGCTTCCCAGCAAAACAGTATTTGAAAATATTGCTTATGCGCTGGAAGTTATCAACATGAAAAAAGACCTGGTCCGCAGAAGGACCAGAGAAGTTATGAACCTGGTCGGTCTGGATGACAAAGCCAATTCTTTCCCGAATCAGCTGTCAGGCGGCCAGCAGCAGAGAGTGGCGATCGGACGTGCGATTGCAAACCGTCCGAAGCTTTTGATCGCGGACGAGCCGACAGGAAACCTGGACCCGGCAATGTCCGATGAGATCATGTCGCTCCTGGAAAAGATCAACCGTGAATACGGTACGACCGTCCTCATGGTCACTCATGATCTGACACTCGTCAACAAGCACAGAAAGCGCACAATTGTTCTGGAACACGGACATGTTGTAGCCGATCTGGCGGAAGGAGGTTATGTACAGCATGATCAGTAGGATATTCCGCCCGCTCAAGGAGGGCTTCCGCGGTGTCATCAGACACGGAGCCATGTCATTGTCCAGTGCTACAGCCGTTACTCTGACTCTGATCATTGTCGGACTGTTCCTGATCTTTACAGTTAATGTCAATCAGATGACAGAAGGCATGGAACAGACGGTAACGATCTCGGTGCAGATCAACCACGACCACGAATCAGCTGAACAGGAAGACAAGCTTGCTATGGAGATCAAGGCGATCGAAGGAGTAGGCTCGGTCACCTATTATACAAAGGATGAGGAATTCCAGTTCTATCTGGACAGTTTTGAAGACGAAGAAACAAAGGAAGTCTTTGAGCCGTTCCGTGATGACAACCCGATGCACGATGCATTCTATATTGAAGTCAAAGACGGCACACAGCTGGAAGAGATCGCCAAGAAGATCGAAGAGCTTGACGGCGTCTACAAAGTTGCTTTCGGCGGACAGAGTGCTGTCCAGCTGATCAGTATGCTCAGGACCATCCGTATTGCCGGCGGCGTGCTCGCTTTGGCACTCTCGCTGCTTGCGGTATTCCTGATTCAGAACACGATCAAACTGACGATCCTTGCACGTGCAGATGAGATCGCGATCATGAGAAATGTCGGCGCTAAAAACGGATTTATCCGTGCTCCGTTCGTTGTGGAAGGCGCTCTGATCGGTGCGCTCGGTTCATTGATCCCGATGGCACTGATCTACTACGGCTACAGATATCTCTATGATGTTACGGGAGGATATATCGTCAGCAAGATGTTTACATTGATCCCCGCAAAGCCGTTTGCACTGTATGCTGCATTGGTACTGCTCGGACTCGGCGTGCTTGTCGGTCTGATCGGTTCCTTCTTCTCTGTCAATAAGTACCTGAGGTGGAAACGATGAAAAAGAAAGCTGCTAAAACTTTATTGGCAGCTTTATTGGCATTTGCTGTGATACTGCCCGTACAGGCCGAAGATGATTTTTCTGATGTCACTTACTGGACGGAACTGTGTACGAAAGACCAGAGTCTGGACAGAGCACAGAGGCAGTCCTGCAATGCATTCATGGAATACATGCAGGATCAGAGCTCTGTTCTGAGCGAACGCGTGAAAGAGATCGATGCCAAGAAAGCAGAGATCTCATCCAATATTCTTGTCTATGCCAGGAAAGTCTCCGAATATCAGACACAGGCTGATGCGATGACGGTCGAGATCAACAATCTGACTGCAGAGATCACCGAGCTGAATACGGATATCGGCATTAAGGAAAAAACAGTCTCCGAGCACCAGGCAGAGATCGAAAAAGATGAAGCAGAGATCGGAGCAGCCAAAACAAAGATACTGGAGAGAATTGAATCAGCGCAGAGTACGATGCGCCTGAACCAGTATCTGGATATTCTGATGGGAGCGAATTCTTTTGATGACCTGATGAGGATCGCCAGCGGTCTGAAGGACATCATGCTGTATGACGAAGTAACGATCAGAGAGCTGAGCTCATCCATCGATGCTTTGAACCAGGAAAAAGAAAAGCTCCAGACGGAGATCACGGAACTTGCTTCAAAAAAGGAAACGCTCGCTGCGAAGAAAAACGAACAGGTCACCAAACAGACGGAACTCCTGGCATTGAGCTATCAGGCTCAGGTCATTGAAGATGAATTCCGCAAACAGAAAGTCGATCTGGAAGCGGAAGGCAACAGGATCGCAGGCGATATTGAAGCGATCAAGAAAAAGATGGCAGAGATCGCCGAACATCTGAGGGAAGTCGTTGCAGCCAACGGGTTCACATTCCCGATCGTCGGCGGATCGCTCAGTACCGGCGGCGGTACATGGCATTATGCTGCAAGCTTCGGCGGAGGCGTGCATCTGGGGAATGATATCCAGTGCAGACTCGGCTCCGATGCTGTAGCGATCGGAAACGGCGTTGTGCTGAAAACAGCAGATGGCTGCGGATACGGTTATCTCGGCAATGGCTGCGGCGTCGCCAACGGCGGCACATGGGGCGGCGGCAATCAGCTGTATCTGCTCGTTAAGATCAACGGAGGCCTGTATGCCTGCAAGTATATCCATCTGCTGGCAGGATCGTTTGTTGTCCAGAAGGGTGATATCGTGCAGGCGGGGCAGAAACTTGCCAAGACAGGTTCATCAGGCAACAGTACCGGCCCGCACTGCCATTTTGAGATCTATTATCTGGGCAGCGCAGACAATTTCGCCAATTATGCACAGAACTGGAACGGCGATATGGCGTTCGGCTGCGGCTGGGGCTCTGCCGCACTGGCAAATACCTGTGACAGAAACGGCAACAAGGCACCATGCAGAGTTCGGCCAGAGGATGTCTACGGCGGCTGATAAAGAACTTTGAGCAGACGATGTCTGCTCAGTTTTCTGAAGAAGGTGAAGTATTATGAGTGAAATAAAGAATTCAGACAAAGCAAACAGGGCAGAGACGAGAAACCTGCGCCGTTCAAACAGAAGAATGAAGACATGGCTGGTGATCCTGCCGGTTTTCCTGTTCCTGCTGGGATGGCTGCTGGGATCATTTGTACCGCTCCCGTTCAGTCAGGCCGCATCACAGACGGTCAACAATGTGATCCCTCTGAGCTCTGATGAAAAATTCGAAAACATCCTGCAGATCATGACTAAGGACTGGTTCTTTGCGGATGAGATTGAGGATGTCACGGGCGTTCTTCAGGACAACGCATACTACGGTATGACAAGCAATGAGATCGATCCGCATACAGCTTATATGTCATCGGAAGAGATCACAAACTTTACTCAGTCGATCAACCGCAATTTCATCGGCATCGGTGTCCAGTTCCGTTCAACAGCCGATGGTCTGCATGTTGTGGAACGCGTCATCCGGAATACGCCTGCCGAAGAGTACGGCGTGCAGGCCGGCGACATCATATATGCAGTGGAAGGCGTCAATGTCAGCGGCATGACATCGACAGAAGTGGCTGATCTTGTCAAAGGTGAAGAAGGAACTCCGGTCACGATCGATTTTCTGCGCGGGGGAAAGACCGTTACGCTGAAGATCATCCGCCGGGCGATCAGTTCCACGACATACGGGCAGCTTCTGGATGAGCAGACCGGTTATCTGGAGATACAGCAGTTCGGAGAAACGACAGGCGACGAATGCAGAACGATCATGGAAGAGTTTGTCAGCCGTGGTATTACCCGGGTAATTATTGACCTGCGTGATGACGGAGGCGGTTATCTGAGCGCACTGCAGAATGTCATGGGCTGTTTCGTGGAAGACGGAACGGTCGTCATGCGCCAGGAATACTCGGACGGAACGGTTACCGAGATCAAATCACACGGCAAACCTTTTGAGCAGATCGAAAAATGCGTGCTGCTGATCAATGCGAATACAGCCAGTGCTGCCGAAGTATTTACGCTGGCGATGAAAGAACTGAGACCTGAAACGGAGACAGTCGGCGTGCTGAGCTACGGCAAGGGTACTGTCCAGATCACAAGGATGTTTGATGACGGATCTGCTTTGAAATATACGACTTCCAAGTGGACATCACCTTCCGGCGTATGGGTCAATAAAGTCGGCATTACACCGGATCATGAAGTCAAACAGCATGATGTTTATTACGAAACATTCCCGGCGATCGAAGACGGAGAAGAATTCGGCGTTGATTCCGTGTCTGACTTCACGAGACTGACGCAGGTGTCCCTGGATTTCCTTGACTATGAAATTGACCGTACCGACGGATATCTGTCTGAAAACACATCTGCATGCATCCTCGAATATCAGAAAGAACATGACCTGGAAGTGACCGGAACAGTCAATGCACAGACATATAAGGCAGTCCTTTCCCAGGTGATCCTCTCCTTCAGCAAGCTTGATGAAAGAGATTATCAGCTGACAAAGGCTATGGAGGTCATTCATGAGTGAGAAAAGTTTTGAACTGGTCTCACCGTTTAAACCGACAGGTGATCAGCCGCAGGCGATCGCACAGCTGGTACAGGGGATCAGGGACGGAAAGAAGCAGCAGGTGCTGGAAGGCGCTACCGGAACAGGCAAAACATTTACCATGGCCAACATCATCCAACAGGTACAGCGCCCGACACTGGTGTTTTCCCATAACAAAACACTGGCCGGTCAGCTTTATTCCGAGTTCAAGGAACTGTTCCCGAAGAACCGTGTCGAATTCTTCGTTTCCAACTTTGATTATTATCAGCCGGAGGCATATGTGCCGAAGTCTGATATGTATATTGAAAAGAATGCCGATATCAATGAAGAACTTGATATGTTCCGTGAGTCGACACTGAATTCACTGCTTGAGCGCAGGGATACGATCGTTGTTGCATCGGTTGCCTGCATTTATGCGGCAAGTGATCCGGTACAGTACAAAGATATGTTCTTTACGGTGCGCCTGGGTGAAACTTATGACCGCAACGCGCTGCTGCGCAAGCTCATCGAGCTGCAGTACACAAGAAATGATATCGAACAGTCCAGAGGCACGATCCGCGTGCGCGGTGATGTCATTGAACTGACGCCGTCTTATACAGACCAGTTCAATATCAGGATCGAAATGTTCGGGGATGAGATCGACAGGATCACAGAGGTCGATCCGGTGACTGCGAAAACATTGAATGCATACCAGTTCTACAATATCTTCCCGGCAAGCGGCTACGCCAGATCCAGAGAAAGCATGCTGAGGGCATGCGACGGTATCGAAGCAGAACTGGAAGAACGCCTGAAATACTTTGAACAGGAAGGAAAGCTGCTTGAAAAGCAGAGACTTGAACAGAGAACAAGGTTTGATCTTGAAGCTCTGAGAGAAAACGGATACTGTCCCGGCATTGAGAACTATTCCATGCATATTGACGGACGTGTCCCCGGTCAGAG
>DMBB01000255.1 GCA_003446295.1 Erysipelotrichaceae bacterium | reverse complement strand
TCATATGGTGAGAGTATCAAGGATGGTATCTATCCTTATGGTTCTCTGGAAAAGTCCATTGATGTCATTATTGAGCATGCCAACCGGCTTGAAAAGAAAGTCAGAAGTCTGATCCAGCTGAATAAAATGGAATATCTTCTGGATGATTGTCCGGAAGGGGATAATCTCAATATGAGTGAGGTGATCGATAAGGTACTGCTTTCACTGAAAGTTATCCGTCCTGAGATCTCGTTTGAAACGAATATTGATAAGGATGTCAGATTCCATGGAGACGAGGATCCGTGGCGGATCGTTGTTGAAAACCTGGTAGACAATGCACTGCGTTACGCCGACAGCAAGATCATTCTTGAGCTGAGCCCAGGCGAACTGAAAGTAAGCAATGACGGCAAACAGATCGATGCGGACAGAAAAGCAAAGCTGTTCAAACCGTATGAAAAGGGCTCTGATGGTCAGTTCGGTCTCGGGCTTTCGATCGTGTATAAAGTCGTTACAACATACGGATATAAAGTTGAAGCAGAGAACCTGCCGGACGGTGTCTGCTTCAGAGTCTGGCGTGAAGTTTCGAAAAAGGAACTGAGGGCGATCCAGAAAGAACGCAAAAAAGAAGAACGTGAGCAGCTGAGAACAAATAAACTGCTGAAACAGGAAACAAATCAAGGAAACAGCACTTCGGGTTCTTAACGAAGAGCTGTTTTTTTAGTAAAATGTACTGCGTAAATTATGAGAGATATATTTCATGGAATAGAAACTGAATACAGGCATTCAGGTGCCGGCAAGGATGTGATCCTTCTGCATGGATGGGGTCAGAATATGCAGATGATGTCAGCAATCGAATCACACCTGAATGATCGTTTTTCTGTTTGGAATCTGGATTTTCCGGGATTCGGTGAGAGCTGTGATCCGCAGGAACCCTGGGGTGTGCCTGACTATGTTGTGTTCCTGGAAGACTTCATCAATAAAAACGGAATTGAACATCCGATCATCATTGCTCATTCTTTCGGCTGCCGTGTTGCGATCCGGTATGCTGCTGTGCATCATGATGTGCGCAAAATGTGTCTGACGGGTGCGGCAGGCATACGCCCGAAACACGGACTGGATTATCAGATAAGAACAAGAGCATATAAAGCCGGAAAATGGCTGCTGAAGGTGACAGGGCAGAGTGAGAAGCTTGCGGAACTGCAGAAAAACAGCGGCAGTGCTGATTACCGGGCGGCAGAAGGCGTTATGAAGCCTACCTTCGTAAAAGTGGTCAACGATGATGTGACTCCGCTGCTGAAGGATGTTTTGTGCCCGGTACTTTTGGTATGGGGCGAAAACGATGATGCCGTGCCGCTGTGGATGGGACAGCTGATGGAAAAGGAAATGCCGGATGCAGGTCTGGCAGTATTTGAAAATGATGATCACTGGGCATACTGGCATCAGGCAGATCGTTTTAATAGAGTACTGGATGTGTTTTTGAAAGAGGATGCAAAGTTATGAGAATACTGATTGCGGTCGGAATGCTGTTATGTTCACTGGTAAGTGTAAAGCATGCTCTGCATATGTTTCAGCAGAACAGATATGAGCTCACAAGATATACAACCTGGCTGAAAGCCAATCTCCATGTTCTGGCAGAAAATCTGCCTGTTATGATATGCGGGGCAGTCTGTATGGCTGCTTCATTCATCCTGAAAGATACCGTGCTGAAGCTCTGCGTATTCGCTCTTTCTCTTGCGGCAGGTATACTGGCGCTGCTGAAAGAACGCAAGGCATCCTACATCAAGCCGCTGGTATATACCGATCGTGTAAAGCGTCAGATTGCCGTAATGGCTGTTCTGCTGGCTGTGCTGGTATGGTTCTTCAGCGGTGATCCGTTTAAAGCATCTTTTGGCGCCGGCATTATATGCATGGCTGTTCTTCCCTGGCTGCTGATTTATCTGATGGCTGTGATCACTTCACCGATCGAAAAGGCTGTGCAGAACTGGTATCTGAATGATGCTAAAAGGATCCTGAGGGAACATACAAATCTGATCAAGATCGGCATCACCGGGAGTTATGGAAAAACATCTACCAAGAATGTTATGCAGGCTGTTCTTTCCGAACGATTCAATTCACTGATGACGCCGGCTTCCTACAATACTCCTATGGGGATCACAAGAACTGTAAGGGGAATGCTGAAACCGATCCATCAGGTATTTGTCTGTGAGATGGGCGCTGATAAAGTCGGTGACATTACGGAACTGATGGAATTTGTTCATCCGCAGATCGGTGTTGTTACATCCATCGGACCGCAGCATCTTCAGACATTCGGTTCTCAGGAAAATATTACGCGTGAAAAGATGCAGATGATTGAAATGCTTCCTTCCGATGGACTGGGAATCATGAATTATGACAATGAACTGATCAGAAACTGGAAACTGAAAAACAGCGTTCAGACTGTCAGTTATGCAATCGATTATGATCAGGCGGATTACCGGGCGGCTGATATTCGTTACAGCTCTGCCGGTTCATCATTTACGCTGATCCATGGAGATGAAACATATCAGTTTGAAACAAAGCTGCTGGGAAAACTGAATATTCTGAATATTCTTTCCGCAATCGCTGCTTCCAGGTATCTTGGTGTAGACTGGAAGACCATACAGAGAGCTGTGCGTTCCATGAAGCAGGTGGAACATCGTCTTGAACAGAAAAAGATCAATGGATATAACTTCATTGATGACGCATTCAATGCGAATCCGAGCGGTGCTGCCATGGCACTGGATGTTTTGGCGGGAATGCCCGGAACGCGTTATATCGTAACACCGGGCATGATCGATCTTGGTGAGAAACAGAGTGAGATCAACAGATCATTCGGAAGCCAGATGAAAGATAAGGCAGATGTCGTAATCCTGGTCGGAGCCAAACAGACACAGCCGATCGTGCAGGGATTGTCTGAATCCGGCTTCAATATGGAACATGTACATGTAGTTGACCATGTAAAAGAAGCATTTGCTTTGATCTATAGGGATGCAGAGAGGACTGATACGATCCTGCTGGAAAACGATCTGCCGGATGCATTCAACAACTGAGAAACAGATATTCTGCCGTGCTGGTTTATTCGCTATTCTGACAAATGTTACAGTTCAGACCCTGACCGGTAAATGAGCATAATAAAGGCGCTGTAAAGAAGTACTGCAGATGCAGTACGAATCTCAGCGTCTTTTATATACATCAAGTAAGGTAGTATACCTGCCAATCCCCAATGCTTTATTACTTTCCATAACAGAAAGCACGTCGCAGTGATACTGTGAGTATATTGGACTTCTGTATCCACCTGACTGCTTGGAATGCATTTTCACTTTTCTGGCTACGAGTTCTGCCGGATTGTTCTGACATGGTATGCTGAGATCCGAAAGAAACAGCAGATACTGTTCTTTTCGC
>DMBB01000066.1 GCA_003446295.1 Erysipelotrichaceae bacterium | reverse complement strand
CTTTATCGAATATATACCGGCAGAATACGCCTGGAATCCGATCAATGCGGAAGGATATATGCATATCAACTGCCTCTGGGTATCCGGTTCCCTGAAAGGACACGGATACGCAAACGATCTTCTGCAGACATGCATATCCGACAGCAAAGCCAAAGGGAAAAAAGGCCTCTGCATTCTCAGCAGTGCAAAGAAAAAGCCGTTCCTGGCAGATCCCCGGTTCCTGAAGTACAAAGGCTTCCGTGTATGCGATGAAGCGGACAACGGGANNCGGCTATTCAAATGATCTGCTGCAGGCATGCATATCCGACAGCAGGACCAAAGGAAAGAAAGGTTTATGTATCATGAGTTCCGCCAAAAAGAAGCCCTTCCTCGCCGACCCGAAATTCCTGAAATACAAGGGCTTCACCGTATGTGATGAAGCGGACAACGGGATCCAGCTCTGGTATCTGCCGTTTGAAGAGCGTTCTGCAGGACCATCAATCAAAGCATGCGCGAAGCATCCTCACATTGACCGTTCGGGCTATGTTCTTTACTATACGAGCCAGTGCCCGTTCAACGCAAAATATGTGCCTGTTCTGCAGCAGACAGCGCTCGAGCATCAGATCCCCTTTGAAGTGATCCATATACAGAGCAGGGAAGAGGCACAGAATACACCGTCGCCTGTTACGGCCTATGCATTGTTTTATAACGGAAATTACATCACAAATGAGCAGATGAACGCACAGAAGTTCCTGAAGCTGGTCAGTTCACTGCAGTGAAAATAAAAGCCATGCGCAGTGCATGGTTTGTGTGTGATTCAGGCTGTCTGTGTCTCACAGCTGATGACGATGCCGCGGCGTTCCATATAGTAACTGCACAGACCGCGTGCAGGTCTGATCAGGATATCTGCCCACGGGTATATTTTCCGGATCTCCTGTTTCAGAAGTTCCGCCATGGACTCGTTTTCAACATGCGTGATGACTGCACGGCCTCCGTTGTATCCTGCCTGAACCATATTGTTGATCAGTGTGCGGACCGATTTGCGTTCGCCTTTTGCTTTTCCTGTTACGCTGATCTTTCCTTCTTCGGAAGCAGTGCCGGTGACTGAGATGTTCAGAACACAGAGGGCAGCCGCAACAGCTTTGCTGACACGGCCGTTCTGGGCAAGGTTATGCAGTGAGAAGAAAGAGAAGAACAGTTTTGATCTGCTCAGATAATTACGGATCTCCGTATCGATCTCCTCAAATGACTTTTCCGTACGTACAAGCTCTGCCAGTCTGTTCAGAAGCAGAATTTCCTCAGCACCTGTGGAAAGGCTGTCAATGACGGAGATCTTAACGTCCGGATGTTCTTCACGGTACATATCTGCCGCAAGAACTGCACTGTTGTAGGAGCCGGAAAGGGCGCTTGTAACAGTGACCGCAATGATCTCGGATGCGCCTTCAAAAGCGGACAGCCATGCCTCGGCAGACGGGCATGAAGTATAGGAACGGCCTTTGTAGGATGCCAGATAGTCGAGCATATCCTTGATATCCAGCGACTCGTCATCCGTAAAGCTTTTTTCGTCTGTGTATACTGTCAGCGGGACAGTCCGGAAATCCGGAGTGTCCAATGTATAGATATCACAGGATGAGTCTGCGATGATCCTCATAGTAAAATACCTCCTCTCGGATACGCATGCATTGTATTGGTTTTGTGGGTATGGTAAAATGTACAAAAATGCCGAAAATGTAACATATCTTACAGAAATCGAGAAAGTGTAACACTTATGAAGATCAGGACAAACCTCAACAGCCGGACCGTTCCGACGCGCATTGCGATCGGGAATGCGATCCTTGACGAGCTGGAGAAAAAAGAATTTACAAGCATCAAGGTGACCGATGTGATCAAGATCGCCGGTGTATCAAGAATGTCGTTCTACCGCTATTATGAGAATCTTTATGATGCTTTGTGCGATTATCTGGACATCATCGTCAACGGATATATGATCGAAGGCGGGGAACTGAATGAACCGGATGTTTTCATGCGGCTGGAGCACATTGAGTTTTCTCTGAATTATTTTGATAGGTATTCAAGGTATTTCCTGATTCTCAACCGGCACGGTCTGTACACTGTGCTGATCGATGCGGTGAACGAATATATGATGAAGAACATCCTTCCGCAGAAGAAACTGCACATGTATGAACTGTACGCATATGCCGGCGGTCTTCTGAATTCATTCCTCAAATGGGAAGAGGGAGGAAAACGGGAAAGCGCCCATAATGTTGCGCTGATGATCTACCGTCTGTACAACCATTCCCGGGCAGAAGAGCTGATCGTTCATGAAGAACCGGAGACATTTTGAAGCCATGAAAACTGATCGATTCGGAAATGTGATCGGTTCACATCCACATTTCATTTGTGTATACTGATGTCGGAAGAAAGGCATATTGCCAGGAGAGTTTTTGCATGTCTGAAAATAAAGTGCCTGAAGAAATGAATGAAAAAGAAACGCTTAGAAAAGCGAACAGATATTTTTTTTCAAAAGTCGTATTCAACGTTCTTTTGATCGTGATCGGGGCGACACTGATCGGTCTGTTTCTGAGAGATATCCAGAGAAAGACATCTTATTATAAGCAGCAGGAAAACAGTGAACTTGCACTGGCCGAGGCGATCACGACGCTGGACAGAAACAAGGAACATGCGGATGATCTGACGAAGATATTCCATGAAGGCAACCAGCATGTGCTGAATGATATTGCGCTTGTTCTGGAAAACGGCATGTCTGAAACAATGGCCGATTCGGACAACAGCATACGTTCTGATATGCTGAAAAGCCTGACGGACAGGGCGAACATTGATTATCTGTTTGTCTTAAGCAAAGACAGCATCATTGTCAGCAGCCCGGTAGCGGAACTGTATGGCGTCAATCCCGCGATCCAGGGATTTATGACGCAGGAGAATATCAATGCTGTTCTGAAGTCGACCATGAAGGATGACGGGACGATCGCACCTGTTCTTGTAAAGAATACATCGGGCATTTTCTATTTCTATTCAAAGCCCTACATGTATATGGATGAAGAATACATGCTTGTGATCGGCAAGGAAGCCTCTGTACTGGATGACCAGACAGAGATCCTGAATGATGTCGCCACGGTCCTGAGCAGGACAACGGTGACCAATAACGGATTCATGTTTGCGGTCAGTCAGGAGGATAACCTGTTCCTGTACTATAAGAACGGACCGGAGATCCTGACAGGTCAGAATGCGCTGTCCAGCGGACTGAGTGAAAACGCATTGACTGACGGCTACAGCGGTGTTGAAACGATCAACGGCCAGCAGTATTACTGTGTATCCAGGACATTCGGTGACCAGACAGTCATATGCGCTTCAGCCAAAACAGAGGAGATCTTTGATGAGAATCACTTTGTCCTGTTCTGGACGGTCCTCGCATTCAATATCATCATGCTGCTGTGTCTGACATATGCTGTCATCGTCAGAAATGACTTTGTCAGACATGCCGTAAAGACCGACAGGATCATACTCAAAGGCAATACCGAAAATCCGACATACTTTGACAGATCGATCTTCAGAAAGGTCTTCCCGCTGATGCTGACAGGCATCATGTCGATGTACGGCATTTCGTTCTATACCCAGACACTGCTTGAGGTGACGCAGGGAATTGAAAAATCCAAGACCGCTCTGCAGGAAGTTGCCGGAAGATATGAAGAGAGCCAGGGAACAAGAAAGATCCTCTCCGACTATAATGAACAGCATGCTCTGTCCACAGCGAAGCTTCTCTCGTTCATCCTTGAAGAAGATACGAGCTTCCTGAATGCGGAATCCGAAAGATATCACAGTACATTTGATGAAAAGGGCACCAAGATCTATCTGACGGATGATGAAGGAAACCGCCTGAAATCCATTGCCGGAAGTCCGTTCCTGCAGGAACTGTGCGATCAGAACGATCTGACTTCGATCTATGTATATGATGAAAACGGCCATACGATCGCTACGAATACCGACAACTGGTTCTTTACGCTCAGCACACAGGAGGGCGACCAGTCCTATCCGTTCAGATCGCTGCTTGAAGGCAAAGCAGACAGCCTGATCCAGGAGATGATGGTCAATGATCTTGGTGAGGAGTCACAGATGATCGGCGTTGCGTTCAGTTACTTTACAACAGTTGATGAAGACGGGGATACGGTTTATGTGCCTCGCTCCGCATTTGAAAGATCAGCTGCGGAATACGGAACAGTCAACAACACAACAGAAGACGGCATCAGCAGGCATAATGCTCTGCTCCAGATCGAGCTTGACAAAAATCTTTCCGGACAACTCCTTGAGTCGACTGATGTCGGAAGTATTCTTTCAACAAGCATGCTGAGCGGCGGAGCGATCGTGATGTTCGACACCACCGAGGAACACAGGCTTGTATATTCTCCGAAGGAAGCGAGCATCGGCAGAACTGCAGCGGAACTGGGCGTTTCGCCGAATGCATTCAACGGAGATGATTATTACGGATTCAACCGTGTCAACGGTGTGACATATTTCCAGTACTACCGTTATCAGGACGGATACTATATTGCGACTGCGATCCCGAAAACCAGTATGTATCTGGCCCGCAGAACGATCGCAACGCTGACGGCTGTCATCTGCTTCATCCTGATCGTGATCCTTTCCCTGACAGTTACTCTGACCAACGAAGAGGAAGAAAAACTGTATGAAGCGGTCAGCTCTGATCAGGCAGCGAAGAGTTTGAATTCAGCGATCTTCAGCATCGTGCTTCCTTCCGGCAGACGAAGCTCCACAACACAGGCTGCTGCCAGATGGGATAACCGCAGGATCACCTGGAGCGAGAAGAGCCCGGAACAGAAGCTGGTCTACATGATCGGCATGATCATGCTTGCCTTGATGATCTATATTCTCTTTTCTGCATCCCGCACCAACAACCTGTCTCAGGAAGACACGATCATCAGGTATATCGTCAGCGGCAACTGGGACAAAACATGGAATGTATTTGCACTCAGTTCCTGCGCACTTGTTCTGATGGTGACCATTATCAGCATTGCACTGTTCAGGATCCCGGTACGCATTATCACATCCCTGCTCGGTGCCAGAGGTGAAACACTCGGACACCTGCTGCTTTCCGTCATGAAATACGGCGGAACGATCGGCGCAATGTTCTACTGCCTGTACCTCCTGGGCATGGATGCGACAAACCTCCTTGCCGGTGTCGGAGTACTTTCACTTGTCGTAGGTCTTGGCGCACAGAGCCTGATCAAGGATATCCTTGCCGGTATCTTCATTGTCTTTGAAGGAGAATTCCGTGTCGGCGACATCGTAACGATCAGCGACTTCCGCGGAACTGTTCTTGATATCGGTCTGCGAACAACAAAGATCCTGGGCGGCAACGGCAACATCAAGATCTTCAACAACAGTGAGATCACCGGCGTCCTGAATATGACCAAAGAGATATCCGTTGCTTCAGCGACCATCGACATCGAATACGGTCAGGATCTGGACTATGTAGATGCTGTTCTTGCACGTGAGCTGCCTCTGCTGAAAGAGAAGAATCCTAAGATCGTGGACGGACCTACTTCACTCGGCGTATCCGCACTTGGGGCGAGCGGTGTATCCATTACCGTCATTGCCCGCTGTACCGAACAGAATGTTCGTGCGATGAACCGCTTCCTGAACAGGGAACTGCTTCAGATCTTCTATCGGAACGATATCAATGTACCGTTCCCGAATGTTACGGTCTCACAGCTGGATCCCAAACCCAGAAAAACATTGAAAGACCTTCCCGAGGAATCAGAGGAGAAGGAGGAAGACAAGAAATGAAACAAAAGATCTTGATCATGACAGCGCTGCTCTGCACTGTACTGACCGGATGCTACAGCATCGGTCCGAAACAGGAAACAGCCGCTGAGGATACGATCGTATTTGATCCGCCGGAGCAGGAAGTCGTCAGACTGGCGCTGAATGACAGCGGACATATTCTCAATGCGATCGCCATGGAACAGGGCTATCTGGAAGATGAAGGCATTACGGTAGAGTATGTATATACCGAGACTGACAGTGATGCATTTGAAGGGATCCGGAACGGAACGATCGATATCGCTTCAAATTCCGGCACGAACCTGCCCCTGCAGATGATCTCGGAAGGAATGGACCTGACGATCTTCGCAGGATATCTTCTGACCGGATGCATGCCGATCTTTGCAAGAAAAGAAACGGAATGGACTGATATCCGGGATATGATCGGCAAGACGGTGGCATGTGAACCGAATATGTATGTCATTACCGGACCGCTGCTTGATATGGGATATGATCCTCTGAAGCAGATCAAATGGTACAATCCGGAGAATCAGATGGACCGCATCAGGGCAGTTCTCGACGGAGAAGCAGATTACGGTCTTGTCGGCACGGCACTGAATTATGAAGTTCTGCAGAATCCTGATCTGAAAATACTGACGTATGCCGCTGATGTGCTTCCTGAGTATTCCTGCTGCCGTGCTGAGGCGCTGTCAACCTGGGTGAATGAAAACCCGAATACAGTCAAAGCACTCCTGAGAGCATGGATCAGGGCAATGGCTTTCTATGAAGCAAACCATGAAGAAGCCGTGAATATCGCAGTGAGGGCGATCGACCAGGAGGATGAAGCGATCCGGGCATATGTGGACAACCCGCGCTTCGATCTGAACACCGGACCGATGAAGAAGTCGGTAAAACGTGCCTGGGATTACATGGGACGTCTCGGACTGCTGAGCAAAGAAGCATCAGACATCAATATCGACGATCATATCAATGTCAGTCTGTACAAGCAGGCACTTGATGAGTGCCAGAAAAAGTACGGCAGTGAAAATATGAAATTCTACGAGAAGATGCAGGCACAGTTTGCAAAGAACAATCAATGAGGATCTGTGCAGATCTGAAAGAGATGCAGCAGGACCTGTATTGATCAATGACATCATGATCCCAACTGACAAAGCACCCGCCGGACGATTGTTCTGACGAGTGCTTTTTACGGAATGAATGCCGTATTTATCCGGACGATAAACTCGTGTGATGCCGGAATATTGATATATAATACAAATATGAAGTACTTTTTGAGTTCATTATGTCTGCTTGCAGTATTGTCGTGTGCAGTACAGCCGTTCTGCTATGCCGAAGAAGAACAGTCTGATCATACGGAACTGGAAAGCAGCCAGGTTGAGATCGTAGATCCTGTAAGCAATCAGAACAGTTATTCCGCTGTTCTTTATAACAATACAAATGGTCTTCCGACTTCCGAGTCGAACGATATTGTCGAGACAAAAGACGGTTTCATATGGATCGGAAGCTACAGCGGACTGATCCGCTATGACGGAGCGAATTTTGAAAGAATGGATTCCACCGGAGGCATTGCCAACGTGATCAGTCTTTATGTTGATGACAGTGACCGTCTGTGGGTCGGTACGAATGACAGCGGCATCGCAGTCATGGAAGACAACGGCAAGTTCCGTATGTGGGATACTTCAGACGGTCTGCAGTCTGATAAGATCTGCTCGATTTCCGGTGATGAGAACGGACTGATCTATATCGGTACGCCTTACGGTATGTCCATCATTGATCAGGACATGAACCTCAGCGTCATGGACGAGCCCCGTCTGGAAGGCGTATATGTGGATAAGCTGCGCAGGGGATGCGACGGAACGATCTACGGCCTGTCCAGCAATGATGATCTGTTCATCGTAAAGGACGGAAAGCTGAAGTTTTATCTTGAGCAGAAAGACAATGTGATCACCGGAACAGTGTGCATTCTGCCGGATATGGATCATCCGGGCTTCCTGTACCTGGCAAATGATGATTCTTCGCTTTATTACGGCAATCCTGAAAGAGGATTTTCCGTATTGAAAAAGACAGATATCTCTCCGCTGTCGGAGGTCGGTGATATTCAGAAATTCGGAGACAAGCTCTGGATCTGCGGCCGAAACGGCATTGGTGTTCTTGACGGCAATCATTTCACGATGTTCAATGATCTGCCGCTGAACAATTCCGTCAATCATGTGATTTCCGATTATGAAGGGAATCTGTGGTTTGTATCTTCACGTCAGGGTGTCATGAAGATCGTGCCGAACAGATTCATGGATCTGTTTGAACGATGCAATCTGCCCCCGGCAGTCGTCAATACGACCTGTCTTCATGAAGGAAATCTGTTTGTCGGTACTGATACAGGACTGATCGTGATCGATGAAGAAAACCGGGAAACGGTCACTTCGATCCCGCTGGAGAGTGCCGTCAGCGCATCAGGTGAAACGTTCAATGATACAGATCTGATCAGTCTGCTGAAAGGATGCCGTATCCGTTCCATCACCCATGACTCTCAGGGCCGTTTATGGATCGCTACATGGCGCGGGCTCGGACTGATCTGCCTTGATCACGGGAATGCTGTGCTGTTCAATGAATCGGACGGGCTTCTCTCGGATCACGTCCGCAACGTTGCCGAGCGTAAGGACGGCACCATCATGGCCTCTGTTACCGGCGGGGTATCCGTCATAAAAGACGGGAAGGTCATCAGGAATTACGGACTGGAAGACGGTATCCTCAACAGCGAAACACTCACAGTCTCATGTGCACCCAATGGTGACTTCTTGGCCGGCTCCAATGGCGGAGGCATCTATGTCATCAATGAAGAAGGCGTAAGAGCGATCGGCAAAGCAGACGGACTGACCTCCGGGATCGTCATGCGTGTCAAATATGATGAAATGAACCATGTGTTCTGGATCGTTACCAGCAACTCACTGGCTTATATGACAGAAGACTACAAGGTAACGACCATCAAGAATTTCCCGTATTCCAATAACTATGATGTGTATGTCAACAAGCATAACGATGCATGGATCATCGCCAGCAACGGTCTCTATGTCACTCCCGTTTCCGAACTGCTCGCAAATGAGGAGATCACACCGGTCTATTACAGTCTGGCAAACGGTCTTACATGCACCGGTACAGCCAATTCCTACAACGAACTTGATGAAGAAGGAAATCTGTATATTTCCGGTACGATGGGCGTTGTAAAGGTCGACATTGATGAACCGATGGAAGATGTTTCCAAACTCAAGTCTTCTGTACCGTATATTGATGCGGACGGCGTCCGCATCTATCCGGATGAAAACGGTGAATTCCATCTTGGATGGGATGTTCAGAAGGTCATTGTTTACTTCAATGTTTTCAACTATTCTCTGACAGATCCGGTCGTTTCCTACTGTCTGGAAGGATTTGAAAAAGAACCCGTCGATGTCAGCTATAAAGAACTGGCACCGATCACTTATACAAAGCTTCCGGGCGGAAAATACAAATTCGCAGTTACGATCCATGACTCTACAGGATATTCTTCCAGCTCGATCAAGGTGCCGATCATCAAGCAGAAGACCATATTTGAGTACGGCTGGTTCTATCTGATGGCGTTTGTACTGTCAGCTGCCGCTCTGACAGGCTTTGTCTGGATCTACATTGATCAGAAAACCGAAGCTATGGAGAAAAAACAGGCAGAAGCTGTCGAAAAAGAACGCCTGAATACGGAGCTGCAGACAGCTTCCAGGATCCAGAACAGCATGATGCCGCATATATTCCCTCCGTTCCCGGACAGGGATGAGTTTGATATCTATGCCGTCATGAAGCCTGCAAGAGAAGTCGGCGGAGACTTCTATGACTTCTTTATGATCGACAGCGATCATCTGTGCATGGTCATGGCTGACGTCAGCGGAAAGGGCATTCCGGCAGCGCTGTTCATGATGGTATCCAAGGCGATCGTCAAGAACTCGGCAATGCTGATAAATTCTCCTTCTGAAGTGCTTGCCAAGACAAACGCTATCATCTGCTCCGACAACACGGTCGATATGTTCGTGACCATCTGGCTCGGCGTCCTGGAAGTCAGTACTGGCAGAGTGATCGCGGCCAATGCAGGACATGAATATCCTGCGGTCATGACAAACGGCAGGTTTGAACTGATGAAGGATAAGCACGGTATGGTAGTCGGTGCGATGGAAGAGGCTGTATATAAAGACTACGAATTTACAATGAAACCGGGCGATAAGCTGTTTGTATATACAGACGGCGTACCGGAAGCTACCGATGCAGAAAAGAAAATGTTCGGCACAGGCCGCATGATCGAAGCACTGAATACCGATCCGGCAGCTGAACCGCATAAGATCCTGGAGAACGTGCAGCTGGCAGTCAATGACTTTGTCAAGGATGCTGAGCAGTTCGACGATCTGACAATGCTGTGCTTTGCGTATAAAGGAAAACAGCCTGCATCAGCAGACTGAATATCTGAATACCGGATACAAAAAAGGGAACGGCCGCGTTCCCTTTTATGTCAGATCCTGATCAGCAATGTATTGATGCCTGCGTTGTTCTGGTAGAAGACTTCTTCCGTCAGCTTGACGATCATACGGATACCGATGTTCTTCGTGATATCGTCCGGCGTGAACTGCTTCAGACGTTCCATCGGGTCAAATGATCTGCAGTCATCACGGACTCTGATCGTTGTCTTGTCATTCTTGATCGCAATACGCACATCAACGTTGTGATGTTTTTTATCTTTGGTAAAGCCGTGCAGGATAACGTTGCCTGCCATCTCTTCGATCGACAGTCCTGCAAGCATTGATATCTTGTCGGGAAGATTTCTGGCTTTGCAGAAATCAATGACACGTTCGGAAATGTTGACGACATCGTTCATATTCTGCATGGTGAAGCTGAGGCAGTTTTCTTCGGAAACACCGAAGTCAGGCTTGATCCTCAGCCAGACAGGCAGATCCAGGCTGAACTTTCCGGTCTGTTTTCTGATGGCCATCGCCATGATAAAGATGCAGACGAGTTCGGCAAACGGGAATGCCAACCATGCACCGTCGATACCGATCGCTCCGACACTGACTGCAGTGAAGCCTGCGATCAGCAGGTTTTCCATCAGTGAGAGGAAGTTGACCAGCTTCTTTTCACCCTGGCACTGGTAGGCACGCATGAAGATGTTGAAGATGATGTTTCCGATCAGCCATGACGGGAACAGCAGCAGCATTCTTCTTGCCATGTTCCATGCCGCATCCGCTCTGTTGAAGAACATGGAAGGAATCAGGGAAGAAGCAGCCATGAGCAGTACCATGAGACCTGCACAGAAGATGATGCCGTACTTCAGACAGATGTCTGCAACTTCAATAAATGATTTCCTGTCTTCTTCTCCGAAATAAACGCTTGCCAGCGACATGAAGGCTCCGGCCGCCCCAAGGGGAACGGAACCGACGATCGCACAGACATTTCCCTGAACATTCATGACAGCGAGCGCTGTGCCGCCGCCTGCTGCCTGCAGGACATGATTCATGACGAATGCTTTGAATGTATTGCCGAGCGTGAACATCAGGTTGGGCAGGCCAAGCACGCATGCCTGCGGGAGATCTTTGTATGAGATATCCTTCAGATCGAGGCAGACAGCCCTGTTTTTATTCAGGAAGCCCGACATGACGATGATCGCGCCGATCGTATTTGCCAGTGATGTGGCAATACCCATGCCGAGTGTTCCCAATCCCAGGACCACCGCGAACAGGAGGTCGAGTACGATGTCGAGGATGACCATGGCCACCGATCCGACATAGGAACGCTTCATATCATTGTTCAGCGGCAGGAACATCATCATTCCGAAGAGTACCTGACCGGGAATGCCGAAGGCAAAGCCTGCTTCATAGCCGGCAAGCAGATCCACCATATTTCCGGCGGCTCCGAGCAGTACCGCAAGGCTTCTGCGGAACAGAAGGCAGAGCACGCCGAGGACAATGCTGATGGCAGTCAGGAAGACGACGCCCGCCGAGAAGATGTTGACGACTTTTCTGCCTTCACCGCTGCCGATGTATTTGCTGCAGAGGATCTGCACGCCTACGATCAGCACATTGGATGCTGTCAGCAGTGAGGTGACGGGAGCGAACAGTCCGATCGCCGCAAGTGCATCTGTTCCGAGAAACCGGCTGGTGATCAGGCTGTCTATAAATGTATTCAGTGCAATGATGACAATACCGAATATCTGCAGGGGAAGGATCTTCAGAAATGCTTTTTTCACGACCGCTGCAGTCGGTTCTCTATGTTCTCTGGCCATATATGTTCTCCATTGATCAATTTGATGCAGTCTCTATATCCTATCATAATTCGTTTTGCTGAATACGGACAGTTGGCGGGCAGTCAAATTCATGAATGTTGTGGTACTGCAGGATGTTTTGTGTTAAAACTGATAGTGGCATTTGGAATCAGTTGCATTATTCTTCTGAGAGGTAGGGGTTATGAAGGATAAAAAGCAGTCATATACAAAAGAACTGGGATTGGAAACATTCTTGTTTCCGATCATTTTTATCGGCTTTTTCATGCTGTTTGCATACCGTATGGGACTGGCAAACATGCTCAATACAGTGATGAACACGGCTTATCGTCTCCTGATCGACACAGTGCTCTATATCACTGCTGTCTGCGTGATCATGGGCGCCGTATCAGCACTGCTTGCGGAATTCGGTTTTGTCGCACTGGTCAACCGTCTGCTGCAGCCGTTTATGAAGCCTCTGTACGGACTGCCAGGCGTTGCGGCACTCGGTGTCGTAACGACATTCCTGTCAGACAACCCCGCGATCCTCACGCTTGCGGAGGATAAAGGGTTCAGAAGATATTTCCTGAAATACCAGTTCCCGGCACTGACCAATATCGGCACATCATTCGGCATGGGACTGATCGTATGCACATATATGTACAGTCTTTCACCCATGATGGGAGAGTCACTGTCCATGCCTGTTTTTGCCGGCCTTGCCGGAGCCATTGCAGGCAGTATCGTCAGCACCAGACTGATGCTGGTGTTTTCCAAAAAGCATTTCGGTGAAGAAGAGGCGATGACTTCCGCTCAGTTCAAAGGAACAGAGAGCGTACCGGAACAGATGCGTCCGATCCGCGACGGCGGTATCGGCAGCCGTGTCATGACATCACTGCTGGAAGGTGGGCACAGCGGCGTCCGCATGGGCATCAGTATCGTCCCGGGCGTTCTGATCATCTGCACGATCGTCATGATGCTGATCAACGGTCCCTCAGAGACCGGTGAATACACAGGCGCGGCATATGAAGGGATCCGTCTGCTTCCCGTGCTTGCCGGAAAGCTGAATTTCATTCTGCGTCCTTTGTTCGGCTTCACGTCTCCCGAAGCAGTCGGTGTTCCGGTAACGGCACTCGGTGCTGCCGGAGCTTCCCTGAGCCTTACCTCAACACTGGTATCCAAAGGACTTGCAGGACCTTCTGACATTGCTGTATTCACGGCAATGTGCATGTGCTGGAGCGGTTATCTCAGCACACACGCATCCATGATGGACAGCCTGGACTGCAAGGAACTGATCGGGAAAGCGATCATCAGTCATACGGCAGGCGGCATCGCTGCAGGGTTTGCGGCGCACTGGCTTTACGTGCTGATGCATGCAATGCATTGATCAAAATAATAAGCTGCTGAGAGAATGTGCATGCCGCTTCTTCCGGCAGCTTCCTGCTTTTCAAGAAGTATGAGCAGGAAGAATCCTGAGTTCTCAAACAATGCAGAGATGAAAGTCGCTGCATTTTTCCATGCTTTTCAGGCATGATATGATCGTAAAAAATAAGTATTAGAATCTGCCGGGCATACAAACTATTATATAGATGGGTAGAACCATATTGAGTTCAGAAAGAGGATGATGTGATGGAACAGTTTGAAATGATCAAAAAGAACTTCGGCTTCGGAATGATGAGGCTTCCCATGAAAGACGGAGAGGTCGACCATGAAGAAACAAACAGAATGGTTGACTGGTTCCTTGACCATGGATTCAACTACTTTGATACAGCACATGGATACATCAGCGGAAAGAGTGAACTGGCAGTCAGAGAATGCCTGACAAAGCGTTATCCCAGAGACAGATATATCCTGACGGATAAGCTGACAGGAAGCTATTTCAATAAAGAGGAGGATATCCGTCCGCTCTTCCAGTCATAGCTGGAAGCCTGCGGTGTTGATTACTTTGACTTCTACCTAATGCACGCACAGAACAATGATGTCTTCGAAAAGTTCAAAAAGTGCAGGGCGTATGAAACAGCTTTTGAACTGAAGAAAGAAGGCAAGGTCAAGCATGTCGGGATCTCATTCCATGACAAGGCTGCTGTCCTGGACAGGATCCTCACGGAATATCCTGAGATCGAGATCGTTCAGATTCAGTTCAATTACCTTGACTATGAGAGCGCGTCCATTGAGGCACGCAGAGTCTATGAAGTGTGCGAGAAACATGATAAGCCGGTCCTTGTCATGGAACCGGTCAAGGGCGGAAGTCTGATCAGACTTCCGGAAGAAGCGCAGAAAGCGCTGGATGAGCTGCATGGAGGCTCCAATGCCAGCTATGCGATCCGCTTTGCGGCAGGCTTCAAAAATATCCGTGTCGTACTTTCCGGCATGAGCAATATGGAACAGATGATGGACAATGTTTCCTTCATGGAGGATTTCAAACCGCTGAATGAACGGGAGATGGAGGCGATCAGAAAAGTATGCGCTGTGTACAGTTCCATGAATATGATCCCCTGCACTTCCTGCCGGTACTGCATTGAAGAAAGCTCCTGTCCGAAGCATATCCTGATCCCGGATCTGTTCTCCAGCTACAACACCAAGCAGATGTTTGATGACTGGAATGTCAGACATTATTATCAGCGGACAGTCGCTGACAACGGAAAAGCTTCCGACTGCATCAGATGCGGCAAATGCGAGCGTGTATGCCCGCAGCATCTTCCGATCCGTGATCTGCTGAAGCAGGTTGCGGAAGTGTTTGAACAGCAGCAGTAACTGCAGAACAAGGGGAAGAACATGAAATACAGAGTCAACAGGAAGACAGGCGACAGGATCTCGGAGATCGGGATCGGTTCATCCTATATGTACGAAGCAGGCATGGAGGAAGCAGTCAAAGCACTGCGGAAGGCTGTGGAAGGCGGCGTCAACTACTTTGATCTGGCTGCCGGACACGGTGACTCCTTCCCGATCTACGGAGAAGCACTGCATGCGTACAGAGACAGGATCTTTTATCAGATCCATTTCGGTGCAGACTATACAAAAGGTGATTACGGATGGTCGCTTGACCTGGATACGATCAGGCATTCCGTTGAGAAAATGCTGAAGGAACTCAGGACCGATTACATCGATTACGGATTCATTCACTGCCAGGATGAGATCTCCGACTGGGAAACATACAAGAAGAACGGGATCTATGACTATATCCTGGAGCTGAAGGAAAAGGGTATCGTCAGACATATCGGACTTTCCTCCCATACGCCGTCTGTGATCAACAGGATCCTCGATGAAGCAGATGTGGA
>DMBB01000194.1 GCA_003446295.1 Erysipelotrichaceae bacterium | reverse complement strand
TTGTCCTTTTCCTGATACAGGTTCCTTCTGTTCCCCTGGATCAGGCATACATAGCGCATTCCGCAGCCGCCGACCGGGGACGCCCTTCTTTCCCTGCTCAGTATTTTGTCTATTTTATATTTCTGACCGTTTTCCCAGATCAGATACATCGGTGTGATGTCTCCTGTGCGCTTCTGCATCAGGATGACATCCACATATCGTTTATATAATTCCATCGCTCATCTTCCTTCCCCGGAAATAACCGATCGGATATACCGTGTGATCTCCCTTCGGATTGAATTCTGTCAGCGGTCTGTCGATCAGCGTGCATGCCCTGCGTACGGAATAAAAACCATACTGTTCCCTGATACGGTCCATTGCCGTATCGATCCGCAGCGCATCATCATATGCCTCCTCGTCCGCAAACAATGACAGCTGACGTTTGGAATGCCATGGATGAAGCTGTGACACACTGACGCCTGCTGCCCTTAACGGAACGGAAAAGTCATAGGACTCTTCGATCAGTTCCATTGCGGTCTTCAGGATCTCTTCGCTGACATTGGTAGGCTGCGGGATCTTCCGCTGTTTCCCGTACCATTCAAGGCCTCCCGAGCGGGCAGAAACAGATATTACACAGCCTTCCATATCATGGTCCTTCAGTCTGGAAGCCACTGCTTCACAAAGCACATACATGGCAGGACGCAGTTCATCTGCGTCATTCACGTCATGGATCAGTGTCATGGCATTTCCGACAGACTTGACCGGTGTGCGGAAAAATGTTTCCGCAACATTGCTGCGGTCCTCCCCGTTGGCAAAGGCGGAGATCACTTCTCCGGCGATCCCCATGCTTTCCTTCAGCCAGTGCACCGGATAGTTTGCGAGCTGTCCGATCGTATAGATGCCGCGTGATCTGAGTTTCTTTTCTGTTGCGTATCCGACATAAAGCAGATCTGATGCCGGACGCGGCCAGACGATGTCTTTGTAGTTATCTCTTGTGATCACTGTCATGCCGCTTGGTTTTTTCAGATCGCTTCCTAGCTTGGCAAACGCTTTGTTCCACGAGATCCCTACAGATACGGTCAGTCCGAACTCCCGCAGGACTCTCTGCTGGATCCTGGCTGCTGTCATGCAGGGATCACCGTATATCCGTGTGCTTCCGGTAAAGTCAAGCCATGCTTCATCAAGTCCGAACGGTTCTACATGATCTGTATATTCCTGATACAGTTTTCTGATCTCACGGGAGTAGTAAATGTAATCGTTGTATGCAGGCGGTATGATCAGCAGATCGGGACATTTTTCATACGCTTCCCGCAGGCTTTCTCCTGTTTTGATGCCTGCTTTTTTGGCGAGATCATTCTTTGCCAGGATGATGCCGTGGCGCTTTTCTTCATGACCTCCCACTGCCATCGGGATGAAGCGGAGCTCCGGATACTTCATTTCTTCGATCTGCGCATAGCAGTGATTGATGTCGATGTGAAATATGACCTTGTCTTCCATAACCGCCCCTGCAGGTTCATTATATGCTCGGATGTCGCATAATTCAACATAGTACGCAACGAATTTTTTTCTGCCTTGTAATATAGTAGCGTATTGCGTATAATAGGATCATGGAACTGAAAGACTTGATCAAAGAATACAAAGAGCGTACCGGTGTCAACGACAGCGAGATCGCACGCCGTGTCGGCGTCACCCGTTCAACCGCTTCCCGCTGGAGCAGCGGTCAGATCAGACATGTATCCTCTGATGTCATGGAACGGCTCAGTGAGATGATGGGCTACAATATCGAGCCCCTGCTGAAAGGAATGGAGATCAGCATCAGGATCCCTGTGCTGGGTTTTGTCAAAGGCGGCTATGATCTGTTTGCTGAAGAGAATTATCTGGGTGAAGAAGACGCTTCCCTGGATGAGCGCAAAAGCGGCGATTACTTCCTGAAGGTGACCGGTGATTCCATGAAAGGTGACGGCATCATGGATGGTTCGCTTGTCCTGGTCAAACAGACGGATTCCGTGGAAAACGGAAAGATCGCTGTTGTCATGGTCGGTGATGAGGTGACTGTCAAGCGCGTCTATGTCAAGGACAAGGTCATGATCCTGGAGGCTTCCAATCCGGAGGTAGAGAACCGTTATTTTTCCGGTACGGAAGTACGGACCCTTCCGGTCAGGGTGATCGGCCGTGTTGTTCTCTGCAGAACGTATTTCTAGTTGCACTTTCGTGCATTTCTTCCTACAATAAATCGGAAAGGAACATCCGCCCCCGGCGGATGTTTAATTAACAGCTATGAAAACAAGTGAGTTTGATTATGAACTTCCGCAGGAGCTGATCGCACAGACTCCGCTGAAGGACAGAACTGCCAGCAGGATGCTGGTGGTGCATAAAAACAAAGGGACATTCGAGCACCGTCATTTCTCCGATATTACGGAATATTTCCATGCCGGTGATGTTCTTGTGCGCAACAATACAAGAGTCATCCCTGCCCGTCTGTTCGGCACAAAAGAGATCACAGGCGCGCATGTTGAGGTGCTTTTGCTGAAACAGCTGGAAGACGATGTCTGGGAGTGCCTTGTCGGCAACGCGAAGACCGTCAAGATCGGAACAGTCGTATCCTTCCATGACGGCCGTTTGAGAGCAGAATGCGTGGGGACCGGAGACAAGGGCATCCGTCAGATGAAGATGCTGTATACAGGGATCTTCAACGAGATCCTGGATGAGCTGGGAAATGTTCCCCTGCCCCCTTACATCAAGGAAAAGCTGGATGACAAGGAGCGCTATCAGACAGTGTATGCGAAGATCGAAGGCAGCGCGGCTGCTCCGACCGCAGGACTGCACTTTACGGATGAGACATTTGCAAAGCTGAAGGAAAAAGGTGTTGAGATCCTGGATGTAACGCTGCATGTCGGTCTTGGTACATTCCGTCCCATGGATACGGATACCATTGAAGAACATGTCATGCATTCCGAGGTCTATCAGATGTCCGAAGAGACAGCAGCAGCCCTGAATCTTGCAAAAGCGGAAGGCAGAAGGATCATCGCTGTCGGTACGACCAGTGTGCGCACACTGGAGTCTGTATGGAACAGGTTCGGCAGGTTTGAGGCATGCACAGGTGAAACAGCCCTGTTCATCTATCCGGGCTATGAGTGGCATACGATCGACTGCATGCTGACGAACTTCCATCTCCCCAAATCAACGCTGATCATGATGATCTGTTCTTTTGCGGGAAAGGAACTGATCCTGAAAGCATATGAGGAGGCAGTCAGGGAGCGCTACCGCTTCTTCTCGTTCGGTGACTGCATGTTCATTACCAATGAATAAAGAAGAATATATTGCATATCTCAAAGGCAGAAAGAGTTCCCATAAGGTGAACTACCATCTGGAGTGCCTGAAGGAGATCAAAAAGATACAACAGGAAGGACGGAAGCCTTCCCTGCTGCTGCACGCATGCTGCGGGGTATGTGCATGCTGGCCGCTGGAATTCCTGCATGATCATTTCAACATCACGGTATACTTCAACAATTCGAATATCTGGCCTGCCGAAGAACATGACAAGCGCCTGAGTGAACTGCAGCGCTACATCCATGAGAAGTTCGGTGAGGGTATCGAAGTCATCGTGACACCGTATGA
>DMBB01000086.1:1600-8433 GCA_003446295.1 Erysipelotrichaceae bacterium | reverse complement strand
TTGACAAAGGCATGCAGGGCACCGATCTGATAGAGCGTGTCTGTATAGGCTTCTTCCGGCGTTGTATTGATCTGTCTTCTCCCGAATCCTGTCAGATCATGGAATCCGGGATGCGCACCGATCTGTACACCGGCTTCCCAGGCCAGTCTGACGGTCCTGTTCATGACCATCGGGTCAGACGCATGAAACCCGCAGGCTGCGTTGATCGATGTAATGTAAGGCACGATCTGTGTATCGTTTCCCATATTCCAGGGACCGAAGCTTTCTCCCATATCACAGTTAAAGTCGATCTTCATGCACGGTACCTCCCATGACGAATTGATTTACAAAACCGGTATCTGCCGTTCCGCTGCAGAATGCATCGGAATGCAGGATCTTATACTGGAGATCCAGGTTGGTATCAACACCGGATATGACGGTCTCGTCCAGAGCTGTGCGCATCTTCATGATGGCGGATTCCCTGTCTTTGGCATGAACGATGATCTTGGCGATCATGGAATCATATTCAGAAGGTACCGTATATCCGGTATACAGTGCCGTGTCAACACGCACGCCGTTTCCGCCAGGCAGATGCAGGTTTCTGATCGTACCCGGACTGGGGATGAATCCCTTCTCAGGGATCTCGGCATTGATGCGGCATTCGATCGTATGTCCATGCATCATGACATCTTCCTGTTTGAGAGAAAGAGGTTCTCCGTAAGCAATCGAGATCTGTTCTGTGACTATGTCCGTGTCTGTTTCCATTTCCGTCACGCCATGTTCTACCTGGATCCTGGTATTCATTTCCAGGAAGTAATAGGAACCATCCCGGTCAATAATGAATTCCACGGTGCCGGCACCTGTGTAATTTGCGGCCGCCGCAGCATTTACAGCATCACGGTACATCTGTGTTCTTGTTTCATCGCTGATCGCCGGACTTGGTGACTCTTCAATCAGCTTCTGATGGTTCCGCTGAACAGAACAGTCACGGTCGCCTAACGTGATGATATGCCCGAACTGATCTGCGAGGATCTGTACTTCGACATGGCGGGGATCTTCCACCAGCTTTTCCAGATACATGGCGTCATCAGAGAAGGCATTGACCGCTTCGCTCTGCGCCATACTGAAGTCCTGTTCAAAACGCTGCGGACTGCGGCATTCCCGCATGCCTTTCCCGCCGCCTCCAAGAATCGCTTTGATCATCACCGGCCAGCCGATCGCTTCTGCGGCTTTCCTGGCTTCCCGTACATCATGCAGAGGGGAATCACTTCCCGGAACAACAGGTACACCCGCTGCTTTCATCAAGGAGCGTGCCTCCTGTTTGTTTCCCATACGGCGTATCGTTTCCGGTTCCGGTCCGATAAAGATCAGTCCGTTGTTTCTGCAGGTTTCCGCAAAGTCTGCGTTTTCAGAAAGAAATCCGTATCCCGGATGGATGGCATCACATCCGAAGTTCAGGGCTGCCGTAATAATATTGGATACATTCATATAGGAATGTCTGCCGCTTCCTTCACCGATGCATACACGGTAGTCCGCAAGTCTTACATGCATGGCAGAGGTGTCTTCTTTGGAGTAAACAGCCACAGATGTAATGCCCATGTCCCTCAGGGCACGGATGATCCTGACTGCGATCTCGCCTCTGGCGGCGACAAGTACGCGCCTGGCAGACATGTTACAGCTTCCTGACACGGAACAGCGGCTGTCCGTATTCCACTTTCTGTTCGTTTGATACAAGGACTGCGAGGATCTCACAGTCAAAGTCCGCCTGTATTTCATTCATCATCTTCATTGCCTCAATGATGCATACGGTATCTCCGGCATGTACCTTGTCGCCTGTCCTGACATAGGCAGGGATCAAAGGTCCGGAAGCAGAATAAAAGGTACCGACGATCGGACTGGTGATGTTGACGGTCATGTCTTCTTTGTCTGCATGTCTCTGTACTGCAGGCTCTGTCTGCACGGCAGTACCTGCTGTATTGCGCGACATACTGATCTTGAAATCACCGTCTTTGATGGTCAGTTCACTCAATGATGAATTTTCAAGAAGCTTTACCAGCTTTTCGATCTGATCAAGTTCCATATCTCAATACCTCAATTCTCTTCAAACAGCTGTTTCATCCGCTTCGCGGTCAGCCTGATGTCCAGCACTTCTTTGCAGGGCTGGTGGATCTGATCGCGCATGGACTGGAACTCACGTTCCTCCTCACGGATCAGTTTCTGCGCAGTCTCTACAGAGACCTGCCTGAAATGTATTTTGTCGGAGATCCTTCTCTGAGCGATCTTCGGAATATCCACGGATATGACACAGGCGATCTTTGCATAGCCGCCGGTCGTCTGTCTGTCACACAGCATGATGATCGGTTTGCCGTGTCCCGGTACCTGGACTGCACCGAACGGGATACCGTCGGAAATAATGTCGCTTCCCTGACGGGACTCAATGAACGGTCCGTCCAGTCTGACGCCCATCCGGTCAAAATCACCGGTCACGGTATATTCACTGTTCAGGAATGTGCGCATGCCTGCTTCCGCAAACATGTCGTTCTGAGGACCGGCGATGACCCGGATCTCTGCTTTGTCTGATTCAAACTCATGCAGTTCCAGTTTCCTGGAAAGGAACCATGGAAGATATTTGCGCCGTTTGATGCGCTCTTCAATATAGTCTCCGTCCTCCAGTTTTCTTCCCTTGAAACCGCCGATCCCGCTGATGGTATCGGTGGACCTGCTGCCCATGACGACCGGGATCTGCAGGTAATTTGAAAAAGCAATGTAGCACAATCTGCCGCTGCGGGCACTGCCGAGCTTCAGGATGTCACCCTTCCTGACATACAGTGCCTGATACATCGGTACAGGTTCATCATTGATCATGGGACGGAAATCACCGCCTGCCATGGCTATGATCATTTCGGATGTAAATTCAATGGTCGGACCGATCAGCGTGCACTCCAGGACTGCTTCATTTTCCGGATTGTCCAGCAACAGGTTGGCAATGCGGAAGGAGCGTCTGTCCGCTGCTCCGCATACATGGAAGCCAAGATCCTGGTAACCTGTTCTTCCGGAGTCCTGTACGGTCGTAAACATTCCGCCTTTTATGATCCGGATACCCATGATGTGCCTCCTTCCGTGATCGTATATACCTGCTCACCCCGTGCTGCAGTCTGTTCCAGCTCCAGATATTCCGCTTCCGTGACAGGTTTGAAACGGACGATGTCCGTCGGTCTGAACAGTACGGGATCTTTTGAGGCAGGATCATAGATCCTGACAGGTGTTCTTGCGATCAGTCTCCAGCCGCCCGGGGAATCCAGGGGATAGATGCCTGTCTGACTGCCGCCGATCCCGATCGATCCGGCAGGGATCCTGATCCGCGGTTCATCCAGACGTCTGACAGCGATCCGTTCATCCAGCCCGCCCAGATACGGAAATCCCGGAAGGAATCCGATCATGTGAACAAAATAGTCGGTACCGGAATGGATGGCAATGATCTCTTCCTCTGAAAGACCGCACAGCTCCGATACGGAATGCAGATCTTCACCGTAGATGCCGCCGTATACCGCGGGAATGGTAATATGCCGCTGTACTGCAGTACTGCTGTCACTCTGTACGGAAGAAAGTTCCTTCAGACGGTCATGCAGTGACTGCCATGAGATCAGGGCAGGGTCATAGCAGACCATGAGTGAACAGTATGCAGGGATCAGGTCGGTAATGCCGATGATTCTGGCAGACCTGATCTGTGACATCAGGTTATAAATTTCAATCGTGTTTTCAGGACTGATCGTCTGTTCCAGCCGGATCAGGACAGCACTGTCTCCGGAAGGAAGGATCGAACGGATATGTTTCATAAAAGCCTCGTATTATCTTGCATTTATTGTAGCGATACGCTGAAAGATGTGCAAATACAGTACTGCAGACGATGTCATATTCTGCGTTCATCCGACAGACAGTCTGAGCATTGAGATGACGGCTGTTCAATATATACTTGTAATAAATCATCACTGTATAATAATTGCGTTATGCAACCGAAATGCTTATGATGGTTGAGGAGTACATCAAACATGAAAATGATCTGGAAATACCTGAAACCGGTCAGCGGCATGATGTTTGTCGGGCTGCTGATCAAATCGATCGGTTCCGTCCTGGAACTGATGCTGCCATATATATTGTCGAAGATTATCGACGACATCGTTCCGCTGAAGAGCACAGCTCTGATTGCGGAATGGGGCGGCATTATGATCTTATGCGCACTTTTGGCATGGTGGTGCAATATCCGGGCTAACCGGTCTGCAGCGGAAGTATCCAGACGTGCGACCAGAAGTATCCGTCATGACCTGTTTGAGAAAACACTGTATCTGAGCTGTGAAAAAACAGATGCGTTTACGATCCCTTCCCTGGAAACAAGACTGACAAGCGATACATATAATGTGCACAGAATGCTCGGCATGATGCAGAGAATGGGCATCAAGGCACCGATCATCGTTGTCGGCGGTCTGGCAATCACGCTGCTGATGGACAGCTTCCTGTTCCTGGCATTATTGGCAGTCATCCCTTTTATCTGCATTCTTGTCTATGTACGCGCAACCAAGGGCGTGCCGCTGTTTGCGAAAGTACAGCAGATCAGCGATAAGATGGTAGGCGTTGTTCGTGAGAATGTACAGGGTATCCGCGTCATCAAGGCACTCAGCAGAGTGGAAAACGAAAAGAAGCGGTATGCCGCTGTCAACAAAGCCCAGCATGATCAGGAGATCTATGCCAACCGTACCATGGCGATCATTTCCCCGGGAATGAACCTGTTCCTGAATCTGGGTCTGACAGGCGTGATCCTGCTTGGTGCGTACCGCGTCAACCAGGGACTTTCCGAAACAGGACGCATCATCGCGTTCATGTCATACTTTACGATCATATCCCGCAGTATGATGGCGATCAGCCGTATGTTCATCATGTACTCCAGAGGCATTGCTAGTGCCAACCGCATTGATGAAGTGCTGCAGACAGAATCAGAGAAAGCATGGAAGCCCGGAAATTATCCGGACGGTGATCCGCAGTATGCGATCGAATTCCGGGATGTTTCCTTCTCCTATCTGAAGGTCAAGGACAATCTGAAACATATCAGCTTCAAGATCAGACCGGGCGAATCACTCGGTATCCTCGGTGCCACAGGTTCCGGCAAAACAACGGTCATGAGTCTTCTGCTGCATTTTTATGACATTGACAGCGGCGCAATCTATCTGAACGGTAAGGATATCCGCAATATCGAGCCTTCTGTCCTGAGAAGACAGTTTGGCCTTGTCATGCAGAATGACTTCCTGTTCTCTGATACGATCGCTGAAAATATCCGTTTTGGACGTGAAGTAAGCGACGATTCCATGGAAGATGCGATCGACAGCGCACAGGCTTCAGAATTCATCAACCAGCTTGAAGAACGTACAGAACATGAACTGACAACAAACGGAACGAATGTATCCGGCGGTCAGCGCCAGAGGATCCTGCTGTCACGCGCATTCGCATCCAATCCGGAATTCCTGCTGCTGGATGACTCCAGCAGTGCCCTGGACTATGCGACAGACGCGAAGCTGCGCAGAGCGCTGGCAGAAAAATATCCGGATACAACAATGGTGATCATTGCCCAGCGCGTATCCTCGATCCGCAGCTGCGACCAGATCATGATCCTTGATAACGGGGATCTCTCGGATATCGGTACAGATGAAGAACTCACGGAAAGAAGCGCCTTGTATGCTTCGATCTGTGATTCACAGATGGGAGGTGCTCTCTTTGAATAAGGATCAGAAGAAAACGAAAGCACCTGTCAACAAGAAGGCAGTGCTGCTCAGAATGGGCACCTACCTCTGGGACAACAAAGGCATGATGAGCCTTGCACTGTTCCTGACAGTGGCAGCCAATCTGGCAAACCTGTATGTGCCCAGGGTCTCCGGAAACGCGATCGATGCGATCGGAGGGAAAGGCCTTGTAAACTTTGATCTTGTGCTGTACTACTGCAGGATCATGCTGATACTGATCCTGATCAATGCCGTATTTTCCTACATGGCGCGCATGGTCATTGTCAGGGTATCAGCCAATATTACCAGAACGATGAGACAGCAGGTATTTGAGCATCTGCTGACACTGCCTGTCGGTTTCTTCGACAGGAACCAGGTCGGAGATATCATCTCCAAGATCTCCTACGACATCGATACGATCAATACGTCACTCTCCAGTGACCTGATCACGATCCTGACCAGTCTGATCGCGGTCATCGGTTCGGCATGGATGATGCTGAAGATCGCTCCCGTACTGTGTCTGATCTTTATCGTGACCATACCGCTGATCATCTTTGTGACCAGACAGCGCACCCGCAAAGTCAGACCGCTGTTCCATGAACGCTCCAGAAGACTGGGTCTTCTGAACGGCTTTGCCGAAGAAATGCTGTCAGGACATAAAACGATCAAGGCATACGGACAGGAAGATACGATCATCGCAAGATTTGATCAGAAGAACCAGGAAGCGGTAGATGCGTATTACGAGGCAGACTATCAGGGAACCCTGGTAGGTCCGACCGTTCAGTTCATCAACAATCTGTCGCTGTCCATGGTGACTGCATTCGGTGCACTGCTGTTCCTGTTCGGACGCATCACGATCGGCAACATTTCATCATTTACGCTGTATTCCAGAAAGTTCTCCGGTCCGATCAGTGAAACAGCGAACCTGTTTGCGGAACTCCAGTCAGCGATCTCTGCTGCGAACCGTGTGTTCGGTCTGCTGGATGAACCAAGTGAACCGGCAGATGATCCGGATGCAGCGGTTATTGATACAGCCGAGGGAAGCGTTGATTTCGATCAGCTGCATTTCTCCTATATTAAAGGAAC
>DMBB01000086.1:417-1492 GCA_003446295.1 Erysipelotrichaceae bacterium | reverse complement strand
ATCGTCGGTCCGACCGGTGCCGGAAAGACAACGATCATCAATCTGCTGATGCGTTTCTATGATCCGGACAGCGGCACGATATCGATCGACGGGCATGACATCATGCACAGTACAAGAGATTCCGTCAGGAAGCAGTTCTCCATGGTCCTGCAGGATACATGGCTGTTTGAAGGAACGATCTATGAAAATGTTGCCTACGGAAATGACAAGGCAGGCAAGGAAGACGTAGAGCGTGTCTGCAAAGCTGCCCATATGCATGACTTCATCATGTCGCTGAAGAACGGCTATGATACCGTTCTGACAGACAGCGGCGTCAATATTTCCAAGGGACAGAAACAGCTGCTGACGATCGCCAGGGCAATGCTGTCGGATTCCAGGATGCTGATCCTGGATGAGGCAACATCAAATGTTGACTCACATACCGAACAGCTGATCCAGGACGCAATGCTGGAACTGTGCCGCGGCAAGACGACATTCATTATCGCGCACAGACTGTCAACGATCAAAACAGCTGATCAGATCCTGGTCCTGAACCATGGAAGCCTGATCGAGCAGGGAACACATGAATCACTGCTGGCACAGAAGGGTTTCTATGCCGGACTCTTCAATGCACAATGGGATCATTAAGGGTATTGCCTGAAATACCCTTTTTTTATATATAGGTTTTTTCCTGTATAAAGGAAATCTGCATTTCCGGTCATCTTGTGAGGGAATTAATTATAGAAAAGACTATGTTTATTACAACTTTAATGGTATGATTTGCGCGCAGAAGAGAAAAGACGGAGGTTTGCAGATGAAAACAGTTGAAGAACTGAAACAGATTGCTAATGATGTCCGGATAGACATTATCAGACAGGTTAGCAGAGCACAGTCCGGTCATCCGGGAGGATCCCTGGGCTGTACTGACATTCTCACGGTACTCTACTTTAATGTTATGGATATTACTCCGGAAAATGCAGTAAGCATTGACCGTGACCGTTTCGTACTTTCAAAAGGACATGCATCACCTGCTTTATATGCCATCCTGGCAGCCAAAGGAATCATTCCCCACGAGGAACTGAAGACATTCAGACAG
>DMBB01000086.1:0-203 GCA_003446295.1 Erysipelotrichaceae bacterium | reverse complement strand
GACGGTGAAGTGGAAGAAGGACAGATCTGGGAAGCAGCTATGGCAGCCCATCATTACAAACTCGACAATCTGTGCGGTATTGTTGATGTCAATAATCTGCAGATCGACGGAACGACTGATCACGTAATCGGTCCCAACCCGATCGGTCCGAAGTTCGCAGCATTCGGCTGGAACGTGATCGAGATCGACGGACATGATTATAA
>DMBB01000058.1 GCA_003446295.1 Erysipelotrichaceae bacterium | reverse complement strand
GTTTTCATTATACCTGTTTTTATCTGGTATGAGCTATCGGAATACCAAATCTGCAGTATATACGGCGTCCATTCAAAAAACCGCTGCAGGAAAAATGCTGCCCGTTCACAGGACAGCATACATGTTATTTTGCTTTATCTGCCAGCAGATTGCGGACTTCCCGGATTCCCAGGCCTTTTTCCTTAGCAATTGCCGCAATATCATCATATTCCAGCTTAACCTTATTCACTCCGTATCCACTTGATCTCTTCACCCTCACCTGTCCGAATTCCGTTTCGACTGTATCAAGACCTCTGTGCAGTGTAAAACGTTTCGTATCAGTCTGTCTGATACCCAGTGTTGTTGTATAAAGGAACATCTTCTCAACCATCATGTCCCTCTGATCAGGTGTACAGATCACCCTGATCAATGTCCCGGGTCTGTTCTTCTTCATACCGATATTGATGGTAAATACATCCCTGGCCCCGCATTCCATCAGCTGTTCCGTCGCAAAGGAGATCTCTTCTGCTGTCATATCATCAACATTGCAGGAAAGCTCCAGTACCAGATCGGTCTGATCTGCGCTTTCTCCCAGAATCGCTCTGACACAATTTGCCTGCGGGAAATCTTTCTTTCCCATACCATAGCCGATCTTTTTGATCTTCATGACCGGCATGCTTTCAAACTTCCGGACAAAATGCTTCAGCAGAGCAGCTCCCGTAGGAGTACACAATTCACTCTGGATCGCACCTCCGTAAATCGGAACATCTTTCAGGATCAATGCTGTTGCAGGTGCGGGAACAGGAAGAATACCATGAGCACACTTCACGGTACCTGCCCCGACATGAACCGGTGAAGCTATGATCTGATCCGGTGCAAGTTTCTCTATCAGCATGCATACAGCTGTTACATCCGCTACAGCATCCATCGTACCTACTTCATGGAAGTGGATCTCGTCAACCGGCATGCCATGTACCTGGCTTTCTGCTTCAGCGATCAGTCTGTATACAGAGAGAACATCTTCTCTTACCTGGTCAGAGAGGAACATGTGATCATTGACGATATGTTCGATACCATGCATGGAATTATGTGAATGATGATGTCCGTGTCCATGACTGTGCTCATGTTCATGGTCATGGTCATGCAGATGCTCATCTTCCTCAACACCATGTACCTTAACTGACATATGTGTTCCGGTAATTCCGCATTTTTCAGCCGGTTCAGCAGTAAATTCCACATCAGGGATGCCGACCTCATTCAGTTCTCTGATAAATGCATCTCTATCATCAAGAAGTTCAAGAAGCGCCGCCGTCAGCATGTCTCCTGCAGCTCCCATGCTGCAGTCCAGATAAAGTGTTTTCATGATTTCCTCCAAAAAAAGGTATGCAAAATCCATTCCGGACTTACATACCTTCAGATATGCAGATTCACTTATGAATCAATCGTACTTCTGTACAGCAATCGACTTCAGTCGACATATCATATTTTCTTCGCCTGCAGCCGTAACGTCAAGTAATTTACCCGATCACCTCAACAGCTGCTTCCACTGCCGCTTCTACAAGTCTGCTGACATTATAATCAGGTACTCCTATGATCATATGAGAATCATTTTTAAACGGGATCAGGATCTTCCGCGCACGGCTCTGTCCGACAGCTGCGGCCATTTTCGGTGTGATCTCACCAAGCATTGCATCAGCGATCACAATACCGACCGGTCCGATGATCAGATCTGCCATAGAACATGCAACAACGACAGAATTTTCACCTGTAGCTGCCTGATCGGCACCTGCTTTCAGCATGGCTGAAGTTGCCATACTGTTCGTCCCGACAGCAAGTATGACATGCTCAGGAAAACGATTCTTCAAAGCGGAGATCAGCTGTCTGCCGATACCGCCTCCCTGTGCATCAATTACCAATATCTTCACTAAAAACCTCCAAAACAATGGCAGGTCATGACCTGCCGCTGTTATTATTCAACTTTAAAATCCGGGCTCAGATCTTCACCGTTGCTTGCAATAACCTTCTTATACCAATAGAAGCTGTCCTTGCGGTAACGGTCCAGTGTTCTCAGATCGAATTCGTCTCTGTCAACATAGATGAATCCATAGCGTTTCTTCATTCCTTCATGTGTAGAAATCAGATCGATCGCACTCCACGGGCAGTATCCCATCATTTCCACGCCATCGGTGATCGCAAGACGGATCTGCTCAATATGCTTGGCAAGATATTCGATTCTGTAAGGGTCATGTACACGTCCGTCTTCCAGCTTGTCATATGCACCAAGACCGTTTTCCGTAACGATCATCGGAAGACGATAACGGGAATACATTTCTCTCATTGTTGCGCGGAAACCGATTGGATCGATCTCCCAGCCGAATTCTGTAACAGTCAGGTTCGGATTTCTGTATCCGCGATAGAATCCAGCGTCACCGCGAGCTGTCTGCTGATCGGCACCCGGGTCTGCTTTCTCTGTTCCGTCACTTGCCTGGCATGTAGCGGTATTGTAATAGTTGAATCCGATGAAATCCGGATGTCCGTTTGCCAAAGCTTCCTCATCACCTTCAGCAAATGTCGGAAGAGCGTCATGTTCCTCAAGATAAGACCAGACGATATTGTTGTACTTTCCGAATACTGCCATATCCAGATACAGCCAGTTGCGGATCGCATTGTAATTCTGTGCAGCAATAATATCCTCAGGCTTGCAGGAAGCAGGATATACCAGTGAAATGTTCGGAGCAGGTCCGATCTTTGCGTCCGGGATCATTTTATGGCACAGTGCCATTGCCTTTGCCTGCGCTACCAGCATATGGTGGTTCTGCTGGTATGTTTCCTTGAGCACATTGGTCGTTCCTTCAGGAAGCGTCAATGTACCGATGACAGGTCCGACCAGTGTCAGCATATTCTGCTCATTGATCGTCAGCCAGTACTTGACTCTGTCTCCGTAATGTTCAAACATCACTTTTGCAAAATTCAGGAACCATTCAACAGATTCCGGATTGGACCAGGAACCTCTCCTGTCAAGGGCAGCCGGCATGTCGAAATGGAACATTGTAACAAGCGGGATAATATTGTGAGCCAGGCACTCATCGATGACATGATTGTAATACTCAATGCCTTTCGGATTCAGTGCGCCGGTTCCTTCCGGAATGATACGTGACCAGGAAATAGAGAAACGGTATACTTTGAAGCCCATTTCAGCCATCAAAGAAATGTCTTCCTTATAGCGATGGTACTGATCCGCACAGGCATCCAGTTCAGAGGTACCTTCCGGTACCTTTTTCACATCCTGGCATGACGGCCCTTTGCCGTCTTCCAGGTTGGCACCTTCTACCTGGTATGCAGATGTTGAAGCACCCCACAAAAAATTCTCAGGGAATGGTTTCAATGTTTTATGCAGCATGATGATCTCCTCTCAATATTCTGATTCAATTATATATGATGGAAAACAGCCTAACTATCACTATTTTGCAAATCCGTTTGACCCTTCTCAAATTCCAGCAAATAGCTTTTCTTGTCAATTCCGCCGCCAAACCCGGTCAATGACCCGTTCTTTCCGATCACACGGTGACACGGCACGGCGATCACAACAGGATTTACATGGCATGCCATGCCGACTGCTCTGGATGCTTTCGGCCTGCCGATCTCACAGGCGATCTCCTGATAGCTTCTTGTCTCTCCGAACGGGATCCTGTACAGCGCATCCCACACCTGTTTCTGAAATACCGTTCCCTCCACATCAAGCGGAAAATCAAAAACCGTACGCTTTCCTTTGAAGTACTCATCCAGCTGATCAGCGGCCTGCTTTAAAAAACAGCCGTCATTCCAGAACGCTTTCTGCTCTGTAAAGGATATTTCCGAAATACCGCCGGCGGTTTCCCGAAGCAGCAGATTTCCCACAGGTGTTTCAATAATGCATTTCATATGACAACCCTCACAGTTATTATAAGATGAATTCAGACAGGAAGTTGGCAGGTGTGTTGATTACAATCATATCATCTGTTTGGAGAAGCTTATGACAACCGGAAGATATCAGCGCCGATCCGTCAATCTGACGGAAGGAAACATCGTTAAAAACATTATATTATTCGCACTTCCGCTTTTGGCAGGTCAGATATTCCAGAACCTCTACAACAGCGTAGACAGTATTGTTGTCGGCAGAGCGGTAGGTGTCACTGCACTTGCTGCGGTAACATCCTGTTCAGACATTTCCCAGGTGATCATTGGCTTTTTTACCGGTCTGTCTGTCGGTGCCGGCGTTGCTTTTTCCCGATACTTCGGAGCACGGAACCACGAACGGCTGCATCAGTCCATCCACACTTCACTGACATTTGCCCTGATCATGGGCCTGGTCATGCTGACGATCGGAGAACTGCTGTCACCTGTCCTTCTGAGGATCGTCAGCTGTCCCGCAGATGTATATCCTGAAGCGATGATATACCTGCGGATCTATCTGATCGGCATCATCTTCACTTCCATGTACAACGTACAGGCGGGTGTGCTGAGATCCGTCGGTGACTCACGTTCACCTTTCATTTTCCTGGTATGCGCATCACTGACGAACATCGTTCTGGATATTCTGTTTGTTGTTGTGCTGCATATGGGCGTTGCCGGAGTTGCCATCGCAACCATCCTTTCACAATCCGAATCATTCTTTCTGGTGACACGGAAAATGCTCAGAACCAATGACGTATACAAGCTTGTGCCTAAGGATCTGAAAGTAGACGTACCTCTTCTTCTGGAGATCCTGCAGCTGGGGATCCCTGCCGCAATTCAATCATGTCTTGTTACATTCTCAAATCTCTTCGTCCAGAGATACATCAACAGTTTCGGTACTTATGCAATGGCCGGTGCCGGTACAGGAAAGAAGATCGACAATTATATCAGCCAGATCACAGTTTCGCTCGGGCAATCATGCACGACCTATGTAGGCCAGTGCGTTGGCGCAGGCAAATACGAACGTGCCTTCAAAGGCATACGATATGTCATCTATATCAATCTGGTCGTCTATGTATGTCTTGCCGTTCCGCTTTATTTCCTGGCACCTCAGGCAGCCAGCCTGTTCACAAGCAGTCCGGAGGCGATCAGCTACGCAGTCACAATGATGCACACACTTCTGCCGCTTTACTTCCTGCAGTCATTCCACCAGGTTCTTTCCAATTCTGTCAGAGGATTCGGAAAATCTGCTGTTACAATGATTACAACGATCACAAGCCTGATCTTCATCAGACAGCTCTATCTGGCGATTGCAATGCATATCAGCCATGATATACGGCTGGTATTTATTTCATGGCCTGTCGGATGGACCTGTTCCACCCTGCTTGCCTTCTCGTATTATTACTTTGCCATCAAACGGCCGTATCTCAATCAGCAGAAACAAATCTGAAAGGAGTGATGAATCATGAATACTGTACTGCAAAACATCATTACCCGACGTTCCTGCAAAAAATACAAGTCCGATCCTGTTGATCCCTCACTGATCGATCAGATCATTGAAGCCGGTCTTTATGCTGCTAGTGCAAACGGAACACAGGCGCCGATCATACTCGCTGTAACCGACAAAGAAACACGCGATCTGCTCAGCCGGCTGAACGCAAAATACGATCCGAAAAAGCGTCCTGACCCGTTCTACAATGCACAGACAGTCCTTGTTGTGCTTGCACCGACAGCAAGCAGAGCCAAAGTATATGACGGCAGCCTCGTTATGGGAAACCTCATGCTTGCTGCACACGCACTCGGTGTAGATTCATGCTGGATCCACAGAGCAAAAGAAACCTTTGAAGATGAAGAAGGCAAAGCACTGCTGAAGCGCCTTGGCATTGAGGAAGAATACGAAGGGATCGGCAACTGCATCCTGGGATATGCCGATTATGAACTCCCCTCAGCAGCTCCCCGCAAGCAGAACCGTGTCTTTCACATTGACTGATCAAAAAACTGAATGACCATTTTAAAAACAGACCAGTCCGGCCTGTTTTCATATGTCAGATCGTTTTATTTTCCGTATCTGCTGAACAGATTCACATAGAATTCAACGTTGTCACAGAGGATCTCTGTATCAATATGTTCATTGACAGAATGCGCTCCTCCCGAACGTCCGCTTTCGAAGATACCTGTAAAGCGGTAAACACTGTGTGAAGGCGACAGATCACAGTAATATCTGGAATCTGTTCCGCCGGCCATCATGGAAGGTATGAACGTGATGCCCGGATATTTTTCCTCCATGATCTCCTGAAGCAGATGATAGCCATAACTGTCAGACGAAGATACAGCAGGAGGGTTGTGTCCCTTGATCAGACGGAACTGTACTTCTTCAGGCATGACATCACGGAAATGCTGTTCAAGCTGTTCCAAAGTCTCTCCCGGCAGGATACGGCTGTTTGTGATCACTGAAGCATGTTCCGGCAGAATGTTTGCCTGGTCACTGCCCTTTGCCATCGTCGGAGTTGTAGTCGTCCTCATCATCTGGTTGATCGACTTTTCTGTCTCAGCCAGTTTTTTCAATGTTTCCTCGTTTCCTTCCGGATCTTCGTAGAACGGATTATAATCCCCCTCAATGAACGGTG
>DMBB01000356.1 GCA_003446295.1 Erysipelotrichaceae bacterium | reverse complement strand
CCGTACGCATGGCACATGGAACGGTAGACCGGATTGGAAATGCCGGCAAGCGGGGCAGCAGCGAACCGGTTCTTAATGGAAACGCTGCCGATGTTCCACATGTCTGTGCCTTTCCAGGATCTCACGCAGTTCTGCTTCATTGAACTGATATTTCTTGGAACAGAACTGGCATACCGTCTCTGCACCATGATCTTCTTCGATCAGTCTGAGCAGGTCTTCTTCACTCACCAGCATCAGTGCGTCCGCAAAATGTTCCTTGCTGCAGTCGCAGTGCCACTGCACGGGTTTTTCCTCCATGAACTCCGGTTCTTCAAACAGTTCACGGATGATCTCTTCCGGCGTCATGCCTGCGTCAATGTAGGAAGACATCGGCTTCATGTTTGCGGCGATCTGTTCCACTGCTGAGATCACCTCTTCCGGTGCACCCGGCATGAGCTGGATGAACATGCCTCCGGCAGAACGGACGGAGCCGTCCGTATCCACCAGAACGCCCAGTGCAACAACTGAGGGCGTCTGTTCTGATACAGCAAAGTAATACGCAAAGTCATTGGCGATCTCGCCGGACTGAAGCTTGACGACTCCGGTGAACGGTTCCTTCAGGCCCATGTCCCTGGATACGGTCAGTGTTCCGTCGGTACCGACAGCCCTGCCGACATCCAGCTTCCTGTCGCTTTCACGGAACAGGTATACCTGAGGGTTCTGTACATATCCGCGCACATTCCCCTGACCGTCCGCCTGGACGGAGATCCTGCCGATGGGACCTTTGCCGTCGATATTGACAGTCACATGTTCCTCCGGTGATTTGAGGTCGCTTGCGATCAGGGCAGCAGCAGTCATCGTTCTGCCTAATGCCGCACAGCTTGTCGCATACATATCATGGCGTGTGTCTGCCTCCTGGCAGAGTGCTGTTGTGCATGCGGCATGTATTCTCACCATATGATTCATTGCCGAAGCAATGACGATCTTATCCTTCATTTTTTTCTCCTTTGATCAGTTTCCGGTTCATCTCATACATACGCTTCGGATCGATCTTGAGGATCTTCCTGTCATATGTAAACAGTCCGTTGCATTCATCCTCGACATCCGATACCTGTGTATAGACGCATCCGCAGAGCCCTGCCGGGATCTGGTCCAGAACGTTGTCTTCATAGCACCGGATGACTGCGTCATTCAGTGCGATCTTGTCTGTATATTTCTTGTATCCGTACAGCTTGTCCGCTGCGCTGTGTCCCCATTCCATATAGGCATAGCCGCCGAACTCACTGAGCAGCACAGCACGCCCGTCATCAGCCGGTACGCTGAAGCGGGTGAAATAGACATGCCTGCTGTCGAAGTCACCGCAGCCCTGGTCATGCCAGCCGCTTGCGCTGTCGATGAGTCTGGTAGAGTCATATGACCGGATGCGCTTCGTGATCTGCTCGGAGTCAAACTGTCCCCAGCCTTCATTGAACGGTACCCAGGCAAAGATACATACGGCATTATACAGATGATTCAGCATGGCATCCAGTTCCATGATGTACATATTGCGGGATTCTTTGGAAGCACGGCCGAATTTGGCATATTTGTTATCCTTCGTACGGCGAAAGCCGAGTGTGGGACGGATAGCCGTCAGGCCGAAGCTGTACGGTCCGCCGCCGCTTGGCATGTCCTGCATGACCAGGATGCCCAGCCTGTCGCAGTGGTAATACCATCTGCGGCATTCGACCTTGATGTGCTTTCTCAGCATGTTGAAGCCCATCTCTTTGATCTTTGTCAGTTCATAGACGATCGCTTCATCATCCGGATATGTCATCAGACCGTCACAGGAATACCCCTGGTCCAGAAGACCGCTCAGAAACAGTTCTTTATGATTCAGGCAGAAGCGCTTCCTGCCTTCCTGATCAGCTTCCACAGTAAACCTGCGCATGCCGAAATAGCTTTTGACCGTCTCATCCTCAGTCTGGATGTACAGTGTATAAAGGAACGGATCATCCGGTGTCCAGGGACGGAAGTTCTTCATTTCGATCGTATATGTCTCTGCACCGGTAATGCCTTTATGGATCACATGCAGACCGTCGGACACGATGATGACTGCCTGTTCAAACGACCCTCTCATCTGCAGATAGACAAGTCCCCTGTCATAGTCAGGCGTGATCTTGAGATCGCTGACGGCACACATGGGCACATCCTCCAGCCATACAGTCTGCCAGATGCCGGATGACGGCGTATACCACATACCGGAATGTTCCAGCTTCTGCTTGCCATAGGCATAGATACCCTGGTCAGAGGAATCCGTGACTCTGACGACCAGCTGGTTGTCACGCTTGATCCAGCCGGAAACATCGAGGGAGAACGGTTCATAGCCGCCCTCATGATGGCCGCAGGAAAAACCGTTCAGCCAGACGTCGCATACCTGGTCGACCGCTTCAAAGTTCAGGAACGTTCTCTGGGTACTCGGATGATATGCAAAGTCCCTGCGGTACCAGAGTACCTGCCCGGGCTTCAGTTCATCCGTTGTGCCGGACAGGTATGAACCCAGCGCAAAAGGAACAACGATCTCCTTCCAGCCTGCTTCAGCAGGCATCTCGCCGTCAGATGTGATCTGGTATTCCCATACCCCGTTCAGGCATGTATAGGAATCCCTCTGCAGCTGCATTCTCGGATATTCGCTGAGCGGACAATCCCGATTCAGTTTTTCTCCCCATACGGATAATAATGTCATCTTAGCCTTCCTTTCAGGAACAGTCTGAGGGCGGTGAAGATCATGGATGTCAGGTGCACCAGGAGTGCCTGTCTGATCAGCCATGACTCGGTATTTGCGTCCAGTGCGACGGAAGAGCCGTACAAAAGACAGATGATCATGGATATGATGATCATCAGAGATTCGACCCACTTCTCAGACAGTCCCCTGGATTCAAACACAGACGCGCACCATGGCAGTGCGCATGCGATCACGCACTGCATGATGTTCATGAGGCTGTCATGTGAGTAGCCGGTCTTTGCGTTGACCGTGATCAGGATCACTGCCATCAGAACGCCTAAGGCAGCTCCGGCAATGATCTCTGACGGTTTTCTGATTCCGGGATCAGGAAGATTCATTTCTTCTTCTCCGCACGGATCGCTGTAGGATTGTGCTCGATCTCACCTGTATACGTGATGATGATATAGTCGCTGACATTCAGCTTGTCTTCACAAACATAGTCCAGTGATTTCGCAAATGTCACTTCAAAATCCTGGATCGTCACACGCAGGCTCATCGGCAGTTCCTGTTCCAGAACTGCTTCGATCTCATTTGTTTCAACGGGAACAGGCGTTTCCGTAGGGATCGGCGTGGGCTCCGGTGTTGTTTCTGCAGAAGGTGCAGGCGTCGGTTCCGGTGTCGTCTGAGGACTGGAAGGCGCTGTACAGCCTGCTGTCAATATCAATGTCATCATAAACAACATGTATTTTTTCATAAGCAAAAAACTCCTTTGCACCAACCATTTTAGCATGATTGTGCGTGAGCACACGAAAAGCCGGTGTCCCGGCTTTCGATATTATGCTCAGAATAATGTACGGATATCCGTATATCCCAGATCAGGATGCGCATCTGCGACATTTTTGCATGTCAGCTTTCCGCCGTATGTGTTGACGCCGGAATAGAGGACATCATTTGCCTGGCATGCTTTTTCCAGACCGTTGGCAGCGATCTCAAGACCGTACTTCAATGTAGCGTTTGTCAGAGCGATCGTTGAAGTTCTCGGTACTGCACCGGGCATATTGCCTACGCAGTAGTGAACAACGCCCTCTTCCACATAGACGGGATCGTCATGTGTCGTAACATGGGAGCTTTCACCGCAGCCGCCCTGGTCGATCGCAACGTCCACGAATACGGCACCCGGTTTCATTTCCTTCAGGTATTCACGCTTGAAGAGCTTCGGTGTGCTTGCGCCGGGGATCAGTACGGAACCGATGATGAGGTCTGCATTAATGACAGAATGCTCAACATTGGAATCCGTGGATACCAGTGTCTGGATGTGTGCGCCGAACATGTTGTCCAGCTGCTCAAGACGCTTCAGAGAGATATCAAGGATCGTAACGTTCGCACCCATACCAACAGCGATCTTGCAGGCATTCGTGCCGACTGTGCCGCCGCCCAGAATGCATACATTAGCCTTCGGTGTGCCCGGTACGCCTGCCAGCAGGATACCTTCACCGCCGAATCTCTTTTCCAGATACTTGGCGCCTTCCTGGATGGAAAGACGTCCGGCGATCTGGCTCATCGGTGCCAGCAGAGGGATACTGCCGTCACG
>DMBB01000049.1 GCA_003446295.1 Erysipelotrichaceae bacterium | reverse complement strand
TAACGCCCATGATGGACTTCATGTTAACTGTACGGCCTTTGAAAGCAACTTTAACATCGCTCTTGAATTTGCTTGCAGCATTTACAGCTACTGTAGCCGGACGTGCGTGGAGTCCTACGGGATCCACTACTGTTACTGAAATCTGTTTCATGATTAATTTTCCTCCTGCTTGCTGATGATATTTTAACTCAATGGAAAAGGCTTTACAAGCGGTTACATTTTTAACAAATCCGCTGATTACATAATAACGGTTAAAATTCCTGCGGTTATTAACGACGGAAGCATATTTGCCACTTTTACGTGGAACGGGCAGAACAGATTGATGCCGACGCAGAAGATCAGTACAGATCCGACCATGGAAAGGTTTGCGATCACAGCATCCGTCATCACTCCTGCCAGGACGGACGCAAGCAGCGTAATGCCGCCTTCCAGCAGCAGGATCGGAATTGCCGAAAACAGAGCGCCGATACCCATGGTTGCCGTAAACACCATGACGATCGGAAGGTCCAGGATCGCTTTTGTATACAGCATGGAAGGATCATGCAGGATCCCGTCCTTCATGGAGCCGACGATCGCCATCGCTCCGATGCATATGGTAAGCGATGTGCTGACGAACGCCTCAATAAATCGTGAATCCTTTGAACCTGCTTTTTCCTTCAGCCACCCTCCGAACCTTTCAAACTGGTCTTCGATCTTCAGCATTTCTCCGATCAAAGCTCCTGAAGCCATAGATAAGGAAAGCAGGATAGCTCCCTGGGAAGAGACCGCACCGTCTGTAATGACCAGCATCTTTTCCATTGCTCCGGCTATACCTATGAACATGACCGACACACCGAGTGCCGACATGATGATCTTTTCATATGACTCATTCAGTCCCTTTTTCAGCAGCAGCCCCAGAATCCCTCCCGCAATGACTGCCAGTGTATTAACAATTGAACCCATAACTATCCTCACTGACTGTAACATCATACTCTTTTTTCCGTAAAAGTGTGACTGCTGAGCATTGAAAGCTGTGTTATAGTGCGAAGGGGGATAAACCTATGAAAAAATCATTGCTGATCATACTGCCGCTGCTGCTTGCAGGCTGCGGAGGGAACGCAAAAGGCGGCGGAGATTCCTATGCGGCTGATTACGAAGCAGCGTACAATACTTCAGCCGCTTACGAACCGGCAGCTTACGAAGAAGCAGCCGAGGATATGCCTGCCGAGGCTGCAGGGACGAGTGCAGCGCTGTCTGCAGAACAGAAAAGTACTGAAACAATTGCCAAAACCGAGGAAAAGATCGTCTATACAGGCAGTATCAATGTTGAGACGACAGACTATCAGGGCACGATGACAGCTCTTGCCGAACTTGAGACAAAATATAATGCCGTCGTTACATCTTCTGATGAAAGCACGTACAACAATAACCGCCATTATCTGTATGTAACGGTCCGTGTACCTTCCGGTCAGTTCCATGACTTCATGAACGGATCTTCTGTTCTCGGAGCTGTCCGCAATCAGTCCATCAACCGGACGGATATTACGAAAGCCTACAATGACCATACCATTGAAGCAGATGCGCTGAAGATCCAGCTGACACGCCTCCAGGAAATGCTGGCGAAGGCTGAAACGATCGAAGACATGCTTGCGATCGAAGACAGACTGCTCAATGTTGAGACCAGACTGAACCAGCTGAACAGCGTCATTGACAATATGGACATGGATGTGGCTTATTCCACCGTCAATATTTCCATCAATGAAGTCATTCAGTATTCACCCGGCACAAAGAAAGATGCCACATTCCTTGACAGACTGAAGATCGCATTTGAGGATTCCTGGGATATTACAAAGAACTTTGTTGAGACAGTCCTCTTTACACTGATCAGATACTTCCCTGTCATCGTGATCATCTCCGCCCTGTACTATGCATTCAGACGCTGGCGTGCTGCGCATCCGCGCACAGGCTCAAAGGGCTTCTCAATGCCGTTCAGAAAAAAGAACAAAGATGCCGGCGCGGCAGACGGCGATCACTGAGTGACCGGTCAGGAGGACACGTTTATGAAAAAAATGATGCTGATCCTGCTGGCTGCTCTGATGACAGGCGGCTGTTCACAAACGCCGCAGCCTGATGTACAGGAACCAGTACCTTCCCCTGCTGTGTCATCAGCTCCATCTCCTGGTATTTCTGCTGCTCCGCCTGTTGAGACAAAAACAGTGATACTGGAGAGCGATGAGCATACCATCACATTTGAGATACCAGTTTCGTATACAACGGAAGATAATACGCCGGATCAGGCGAAAGAGATCATTGTAAAAGACGGAACCGCCAGTATCATTACCGTCGGAACCGGTTTATTCGGCGTGTGCGGCACCGGACTCACCGAAGAAAAAACAATGATCAATGACAAGGAAGTGATCGTCGGTTACTATGACGGCAGTCCGGAATGGTCATTCGCGATATTCGTACCGGGAAAGCCTGCTGTCTATGCATTGAACCAGATTGCTGAGGGTGACCATTCTGCAGCAGACATGATCCTTCAAAGCATTCGTGTGAAATAGGCAGAATTCAGGATCAAAATAAAACAGGATCGATGCTTCGATCCTTTATTTGTGGTATGGTTCATGATTCATGATCTTGAATGCCCGGTAGACCTGTTCCAGAACGATGATCCTGCAAAGCTGATGGGGAAATGTATTGTCAGAGAGTTTCCATCTGAAATCAGCTCTCTGTTTGACCGCATCACTCAGGCCGAGCGAACCGCCGATCACGAACGTGATCCTGCTTTGTCCGTGTGTCTGAAGTTCTGTGATCCTGCGGGCAAGGCCTTCGGAATCGCATGTTTCCCCGGCCAGATCCAGAAGGATCACATAATCATTCGGGCGGACTGCCTTCAGAAGGCGCTCCCCTTCGATCTCCATAACTTTGCGGTTATCTGCTGCAGAATTGTTCTGAGGTGCTTTTTCATCCTGCACTTCGATCACTTCTGTTTTATCATATGCGCCGATCCGTTTCAGATATTCGGAAGCTCCGTCCTTCATCCACTTCTCGCGCATCTTTCCGCATGCGATCACCCTGATCATCGCATTACCGCCGGAAGCTCGACCGTATTCTGTCCATGTATGATCGTCAGTGTCGTGCTGTCTTCCGGATTCATATCATACAGTGTGCGCATCAGATCCGCACGATTGCTGATCTCATGTTCACCGATGCCTGTCAGGATGTCACCCACAGCGACACCGGCTGCTTCAGCAGGAGAATCCGGTGCTACATAATGAATATATACCCCTGTTATCTGATCAAGCGACAGATTCAGAGCACTCTTCTGATACAGCTCCATATCAGCGACATCAATGCCGATAACGCCAAGATATGCCCTGGTGGCATACCCGCTTTCATAGATATCCTTGACGATCAGCTGGATCTCGTTGGCAGTAACGCCGTACGACATGCCTGTCGTCGAAGCAGCTGTTGTCAATGTCTGGGACAGGACTGCTGCGATCTCTCCGCTCAGGTTCAGCAAAGGACCGCCCGTGTTTGTCAGATTGATGGACGCATCCGATTCGATAACGCTCAGGATCCACGGAGGAGTCGTCTCATCACCCGGACGGTTCATGTAACCCGGCTGGGAAACGACGCCGAAGCTGACTGTATTATGCTGGGTGTCAGCTCTTCTGGAGCCGACCGCCACCATGTATTCACCCTGATTGACCTTGTCCGAATCCGTGAATTTCATGGGCTCCGCAATAAACTCGGGATATGTTCTCAGCAGCGCAATATCAGATCTGCTGTCACTGCCAAGCACGATCGCATCGAGCTCAATGCCGTTATCGAAACGCACGGTAACGCTGACATCATCCTCAAGGATCCTTGCATTGGTCAGAATATCGCAATGATCGTTTGCGCTTTCGTAAATGATGCCTGTTATGGTTCTGACGCGTTCTGTTTCCAGATAGGAGGTCACGGAAACAAGACCGGGCTGTGCACCGGAAGCGATGGCCGTTACATCGGTCGCATAACTGTTGACCGTATGATTGATGTAGGTCGTTCCGTTGACTGTTTCAGGTGCCTCGCCTTCCGGCTCGTTCTCTTCCAGCAGCTTATAAGTCAGCCATCCGTTCCACCCCAGCAATACAGCTAACACTGCCAGGATCAGTTTTTTCATTCCGGTCACCTCCCCGTATGATCTCATATTGTCCTGCCGCACAGATCACAAGATCTTTTCTGACTCTGCCGTACCGGCGGAGACGTTCTGCCGCAACACTGAGCGCAAGACTGCGTTCATTGGCTTCCTGTGAGAGGTGGGCAAGGACCACCATCTTTGTTTTCGGCGTAACTGCACGCTCCAGAATGGAAGCACAGTCTTCATTGCACAGATGCCCGGTATCCGAAAAGATACGCGCTTTCAGGAACTGCGGTCTGTGCGTTGCCATCAGCATCTCTACATCATGATTGCTTTCAAGAATATAAATATCAGCGCCGGTTATCAGAGGAATGTATTCCTCCTTCAGATAGCCGGTGTCTGTAATGTATACAAGTTTGCTCTCCCAGGTCTCCAGAATATAGCCTACCGTAGGCCCTGCATCATGCGACAGTGCCAGCGGTGTAACAGTTACATGCTCGATCTGGAATTTCTGCATCGGCTTCACCCGGTGCGTACTGATGCCTGCCAGTTCTACCGGAGAATAGATCTCGTGGTCACTGAACATTTTGATCTGCGCAATATGATCCGTGTGGTCATGTGTGATAAGTACTGCATCCAGATCAGCCGGATTGAACTTCAGCTGTGCAAAGCAGCCTGTCAGATATTTTCTTGTTGTTCCGCAGTCGATCATCAGGCTTGTGTTTTCATCCTTGTACAGGAAACAGTTCCCTTTTGATCCGCTTGCAAGCAGTGCAAATTTCATCAGTGCATCCCCGAACAGTCCAGGAACCCGTTGCATGGATTCAGCTTGGTTCCATTGTATGCGATGTAGAAATGAACATGCGGTCCGGTCGCCCTTCCCGTCATGCCGATGTCTCCGATGTAGTCACCTTTATCAACCACCGCCCCGACAGCGATCGGGCTCGGTGCGATCATATGACCGTAGTATGATGTGTAGCCGTCACCATGATCAATGACTACATAGTTGCCGCTGATATAGTTGTAGGCATTCTCAATGACAGTGCCTCTGTCAGCCGCATAGATCTTATCCCACTTGTTATAGGCGTTCTGAATATCGATCGCTTCATGACCCCAGTAACAGCCCCAGTAACATGAAATGATGACGTTTTCAACAGGCCATCTGTATGTTCCCGTACCGACGCCGGGTATGACAAGCGTGCCGACACCGATCACTTCATCAACAGCCTGCAGTGTATCAACGCTGCTGATCAGCGTACCTGAAACCAGAACACCGTTGATCCATTTTTCGGAATATAAGGAGTTTTTGGAACCGCTGATGCCTTTTGTCAATAAGGCTGTTTTGCCTTCACGCAGCGTCGGGTCCTCGCTGTAGATCGTTTCCGGATAGATCTCTTCCTTTTTCATCCGTTCCATCGTTACGGTGACGTCAAAGATCGGATCAAAATATGTAACGCACAGCTGTTCCCCTTCACTCAGTACCTGATCGGTGCTGCTGATCTTGTCACGGTTGATGTTCATGATCTGTGTAGCGGAAAGACCGCCGTTCTTGGATCCCACACCCGCAACAGTATCGTATTTCTGCACAGTATAGTATTCCTTGTCGGTATGTCCGCTGTACTCGATATATTCCAGGACTTCCGCTTCGTCTGTCATGATCTCATCAGCTTTTGCATAATCTTCCTTGATCTCGACATTCTGGTTCACCGTAATGCCCACGGCGTGGCTTCCGTATGTTTTCAGTTCCGGTACGGACTGCCCGCTTCTCAGCAGCCTGAGCGAATCCGTATCAACAAAGTATGAAAGATACGTTTCCATCGCTTTTTCATAGATCTGCTGGTCGCTGACATAGATCTGTGCATAAACGCCATGCTCATCCGAGAATTCAACAGCAGTCGTACGAACGGTAAACAGATCATTTCTGGTCAGATAATCGAAGATCTTGCTGTCAATGTTCTCGTAATTGAAGTAACTCTGCTCAGATGCGAGAAAGACATCATTGCTGAGGCTGATATCAGAACCCGGGAAGCGTGCCTCATAATCCGTTTTATAAACATCCTTCAGGAAGGCATCCAGGGCCTGCCTTGAACTCAGGACACCGATCAGTTTTCCGCTGTCATAGATCCTGCATATCTCGTGAAGCGTTGTTCCGGCTGCAGAGTTCTGTGAGATCAGGCTGCGTTCCTTTTCGCCGATCTGCGCATATGTGTTTTCTCCCTCACCGGTAAAATAAGGTATGCCGAAAACGATCAGCGCTGCTGCAGCTAAGCATCCCAGTATTGTCAGTAATCGTTTCATACCTTTATTTCTCCATCAGGGTTCTTTTGTGAGTTCGATATTCATCAGTGCGTTGGTCGATGCTTCAAACGCAACATTGATCCTTCTTGTCGCACCGTTTCTGTGTTTGGCAATGTTGATCTCGAGCGGTTCACTGGCATCCGGATCAAGGTTGTCCTTCATTTCCTGGTTGTAGTATGACTCTCTGTACAGCATCATGACGATATCCGCATCCTGCTCGATCGCACCTGATTCACGCAGGTCGGAAAGCTGCGGATGCTTGTTCTCACGCTGTTCAACTGTACGGCTCAGCTGGGAAAGCGCAATGACCGGAATGCCCAGTTCACGCGCAAGTGCCTTCAGATTACGTGAGATCTCGGACACTTCCTGCTGTCTGTTCACTTCGCCTCTGCCGCCGGAATTGCCTGTGATGAGCTGAATATAGTCGATCAGCACCAATGACAGTCCTTGTTCCGCCTGCAGACGGCGGCACTTGCTGAAAATATCAGATGTTTTTACGCCCGGCGTATCATCCACATACAGCTTGAGCATCTTCAGCTCACCCGCTGCTTCATTCACCCGGTTCCATTCTTCATTCGTCAGATATCCTGTCTTCAGCTTATCGCCGGCAACTCTGCTGCGGGCGCTCAGAAGTCTCATTGCCAGCTGTTCGGCAGCCATTTCCAGCGAGAAGATAGCTACTGCCTGCTTGGGCTGGTATAAAGCGACATTCAGTGCCAGGTTCAGCGCAACAGCTGTCTTGCCCATGGAAGGACGTGCAGCCAGAATGATCAGGTCACCCCTCTGAAGACCGTGAGTCACATGATCCAGATCACGGAAGCCTGTTTTCAGACCGGTGATATCGGAATGGTTGTCTGACATCTTCTGGATCTGATCCAGTACACTTGTCATCAGTTCAGGAGATC
>DMBB01000020.1 GCA_003446295.1 Erysipelotrichaceae bacterium | reverse complement strand
TCGGCAATCTTCGCTTCGAGATCCTTGATCTCTTCCTGAAGCTTTTCGATGACTGCCTTCTTTTCCTCGATTCTCGACTGAATGCCGCGGATCTTTGTATAATCGCTGGTCTCGTATTCCTGCTCACCGAGTCTTTCAACTTCAGCGCGGATGGTCTTGATCGAGTTCTGCTTGCGGTCGATGATCTCTCTGAAACGGTTCAGGCTGTCTTCATGCTTGGCATTCCAGAAGACTTCCTTGACTGCCTTGAAGGCATCCCAGAGCTTGTCGTTCTCATCTCTGCCGGCGTTGCCCGCTGCTTTCCATTCCTTGTCGAGATTCTTCATCTGCTCAGTGATTTCCTTGGAGAAGTTTTTCTGGTCAACGATCTCCTGAGCCTTGGCGATCAGCGCCTTCTTTGCGTCGACGGCCTGCTTTCTCAGTTCGTTTCTCTCATCGAAGAATGCTCTTCTCTTTTCGAAGAATTCTTTTCTGATGCCGTTGAACTGAGCCCACAGCTCATCGTCTGTTTCTCTTCCTGAGCTGCCTGCAGCCTTCCAGGAATCCATCAGCACGTTCATCTTGTCGCCTGCCTGCTTCCAGTTCTTGACGCCTGCCAGAACATTGCCGGCCTCTTCGATCAGCTGCTTCTTTGTTTCGCCGGCCTTTGCACGCATCTCGTCCAGGTTGTCAAAGTAAGCTCTGCGCGCATCGTTGAACTGCTTTCTGGCAGCGGAGAACTTGCCCCAGAGTTCATCATCCGCATCGCCTGCGGAACCGATCTCCTGCCATTCATCCTGCAGTGTGCGGAACGCTTCCTGTGTCTTCTTCCATTCTGTGGAAGAAGCCAGCTCAACAGCCTCGGCAACGAGTTTTTCCTTGTCTTCAGCGTTGGCCTTGAAACGTTCAACTTTTGCATTGAAGGAGGACAGGGAGTTCTCAAGACGCTCCGCATATTCCTTTTCCTTCGCTGTGCCCCAGTCCTTCATCGCATCCCACTCAGCTCTGAGTTCAGCGATCTGTTCTTCTGTGTTGCCGGAGCTCTTCAGAATATCTTCCGCCTTGCGGCAAAGAGCGAGTTTCGCACGGACATCGTTTTCCATTGCCTCGACCGCATTCTCGCCAAACTCTGTGCCGTACTCGGTGTTTCCGCCGTCGCATGCCGGATGTGTCCACACATACATTGTGGTCTCTCCGTCATTGTCTACGCCGTACCAGCGGCCGCATCCGTCTACACCGACTTCCTTCGGCTGAACGGGGTTGCCGTTTTCGTCCTGTGCGCCATAGAGCACTTCCACAACCTTGCCGCCGAATGTGTTGTGCGGTTTGATTGTGATTCTAGCAAACTTTTCTTCAAATCCAGGTAATGTTTTCCAATCCATAATCGATCCCCTCTGTGTATTTGTATCTGACTGCAATCATCAGTTAATTACAGCTTTTAACATAATACTACAAACATCCGGTTTTTTGCATGATAAAGATTGTTTTTTTATACATATTACGCTTTTAAAAGATTTTCTTTTCACTACCTGTCTAAATGGATTACACATGCATGAAGTATGTCGCGGATTGTCCATATGATTTACAGGTGATCCAAAGACTTTCTTATACTGTCTTAATGATTTGTTTGGATATGTTCACAGGTCTTACACAATCATTGTCTATAATGAAAGTACAGATAAAGGAGCACTGATATGACAGAACAAGTACTCTCAATGCATCTGGATCTGAATGAAGGCAGTGAATTATCCATTATTTCCTCAGAGGCGGTGATTCTCGACGGGGAAGCCAAACTCTATCTGAATGTCAGCTGGGATTCCGCATTCGCGGATGAGCTCAGCATCGAAGTCAATGAATCATCCGTTTCAAAGATCATCACATCCGATATGCCCGATGCCGCTAAACTTCTTAAGACAAGGCGCACCGGCATCATGTTCGACAGCATCGAGGCTGCCCTGGGTTCCAAGTACGGACGTATCTATGGCCAGCTGATCCGGCTGATTTCTTCGGCAATCAAAAACACAAGCGCATTCAAAAAAGCGGATGTGCCGAAATGGTACGCACCCGCCGCCTGAATTCCATAAGATCCACAATAGCCTAAAAGGCTCACAAGGGTTACCAAATAAAGCTGGGGAAAGCTCAAACTGACCCGGGGACAAATTTGGGGTCTTAAAAGAAAAGAAGGCAATGAATTCATAGGAATTAATAGTATGAAATATTGCCTTTTTATGTGTCCAGATACTTTTCAATTTCAATGATTGTTCTTTTTTCTTCTCATTCTTTTTCTTGTATTGGCCGCGTTTTTTTCCTGTGTAGTTGTGTACTTCAGCTGCAGACTTAGGAACTCCAAGAATATGAGCGTCCTGTCTGTATGCCCAAAGAATTCGGTTGCGTGCAAATTCAAAATCTTCAATGCCGTGCGACTGAGTGCGATAACCGGATGGAATGTTATTGAATGATTCCATGGGTCCGTTGGAAAGCCTTCTGAGCTGTTCTTTGTAACGGCTGCTTTCAGCTGCGGTGACATACTTAAACGAGTTGACGATTGAATCATGATATTTGCTTAACAGGACAGAGAACTCTCTGAAGATCTGCAGATCGCAGTCTTTGTAAAACTCAATGAGTTCATCCAGCCGTGCAGAAGCACCTTCGCGGTCATTTATGTACTGGCCATTGAAGGTTTCATACAAATCCTTATAAAGCTTGATCTTATTGAAGTTTGGATCCAGGGCTTTCCTGTCATGCTCCTGATATCTTTTCTTGACCTGGTTAATGTAAATCTGGATTAAACGAAGGATCCACTTAACTACATGAAAACTGTCAGTTATCGGCCTGGCATTCCTGAAATAATTCTTCGTATAGTTGACATAAGGATCGTACATATCGCAAATGAGGAAAAGAACCTGATCGCGCTCTTTCTTTGGAATACTGCGGAAATAGTTACTGGTGATTTCTTTTCTGCGGCTCGGA
>DMBB01000122.1 GCA_003446295.1 Erysipelotrichaceae bacterium | reverse complement strand
ATGGGCGACAAGGCGGATCTGCGCAGAAAATGGATCGAAGAAAACATCTCCTTTACACTGGAAGATGATTTCAGGGTGGAAAGCTGATGGCAAAGAAAAAACAACTGGAAGACAATACCAAATATATTCCCGCGCTGCTGGAAGATATTATGGGTGACCGCTTCGGGCGGTACGCAAAATACATTATTCAGGAACGTGCGCTTCCTGATGCGCGCGATGGTCTGAAGCCTGTTCAGAGACGTATTCTCTATGCAATGTATCATGACGGAAACACATGGGACCATGCTTACCGCAAATCAGCCAAGACGGTCGGTCTTGTCATCGGTAATTATCATCCCCATGGTGATACATCTGTTTATGACGCCATGGTGCGTATGTCCCAGGACTGGAAGGTCAGACTGCCGATGATCGATATGCACGGCAACAACGGTTCCATCGACGATGACCCGGCTGCTGCGATGCGTTATACGGAAGTCAGGCTTGCCAAAGTCACGCAGGTCATGGAAGACGACCTGGATAAGGATACGGTAGAATTCGCTCCGAACTTTGATGACACGGAAACAGAACCGACAGTGCTGCCGGTACCTTTCCCCGTCATGCTGGTAAACGGAGCCAATGGTATTGCGGCAGGCTATGCCACAAACATGCCCCCGCATAATCTCCGGGAAGTCGTTGACGCAACGATCTTCCGCCTGAACAATCCGGAATGCTCGCTTGACAATGTCATGGAATTCATTCAGGGACCGGACTTCCCGACAGGCGGCATCGTACAGGGTGCCCAGGGCATCCATGATGCGTTTGAGACAGGCAAGGGCAGGATCGTTGTCCGTGGAAAGGCAGAGATCGTTGACGCAAAATCCATTCAGCAGATCGTGATCACCGAGATCCCTTATGAGGTGGTCAAAAGCGAACTGGTGCGCAAGATGGATGAGATCCGCATCAACAAGGATATCGACGGCATCCTGGATGTACGTGATGAATCGGACAGAAACGGTTTGAGGATCACGGTCGATCTGCGCAAGGAAGCAGATGCCCAGATGATCCTGAACTACTTCTATAAGAATACGGATCTGCAGATCTATTACAGCTACAACAACGTTACGATCATTGATAAGCGTCCGGTACAGGTAGGCCTGCTCGGACTGATCGATGCGTTTATTGATTTCCGCAAGGAAGTCGTGATCAGAAGATCAAAGTATGAACTGGCAAGGATGGAAGCGAGATGCCATGTGATCGAAGGCCTGATGAAGGCTGTATCGGTACTGGACCAGGTCATCGCCATCATCCGTGCTTCCAAGGACAAGGCAGACTCAAAGAAGAACCTGATGAAGGAATTCGGATTTGATGAACCGCAGGCTGAAGCGATCGTTTCCCTGCGTCTTTACAGACTGTCCAATACGGATATCGTGATGCTTCGGAATGAATTTGCCGAACTCGTCAACAAGATCGAAGAGATCCAGTCGATCCTCGATAATCCGAATGTACTGCGTTCGGTCATCGTCAAGGAACTCCGTGCTGTCAGAGAAGAATACGGAGATGACAGGCGCACAAAGATCGAAGACGAAGTGGCGGATATCACGATCGATAAGACTTCCATGATCACCAATGAACATGTAGCAGTGACGATCAGCCGCGACGGCTATGTCAAGCGTGTTTCCATGCGTTCCTATACAGCAAGCGCCGGTACAGCTACCGGCCTGAAAGAGGGCGATGAGCTGATCGGCGTGATCGAGTGTGATACTGTCGACAAACTGCTGCTGTTCACATCCAAGGGCAATTATGCATATCTGCCTGTCTGGCAGATGGATGACTGCAAGTGGAAGGATATCGGCTCGCATCTGAACAAGCACACCCGCATCGAGGGTGATGATAAAGTCAGAAGTGCTGTGCTTGTACGCAGCTTTGATACATACGCATGGATCATTACCGTGACTTCAAACGGACAGATCAAAAAGAGTGAAGTCAGTCTGTTTGAAGTACAGCGGAACAGCCGCGTTATGCCGGCGATGAATATCAGCGGCGGAACACTGCTGAAGGCGTTTGTCGCATATGAAGACCAGCAGGTCGTACTGGTTACGCGCGATGGTCTGTCATGCCGCTATCCTGTAAGCGAGATCCCATCCATGGGCGTCAGGGCTAGAGGCGTCAAGGCACAGAATCTGGCAAAGAACGATGAGCTTGTGTCTGCCTGTGCGGTCAATGCCGATACACCGGCAGTGCTCTATATGTGTGCAAACGGCCAGATGAAGCGCGTCAGACTGGATGAGATCCCGATGGTCGGAAGACCTGCCAAGGGCAATCAGATCTGCAAGAAGATCAAATCCAATCCTGCTGTTCTCACATGGGCACAAGGCATCACACCGTATGATGAGATCGTACTGATGGACAACGGCCTGAAACAGCTGCACGGAAGCGATGTGCCGCTGAAGACGACGGATACCGCATTCAGCACGCCGGCTGAACTCAGCCCGCAGTGGTATCTTGTCAGAGGCATTGAAGAATGCCGCATCATGGACCGTCCGGAAGGCGCTGAAGAAGTTCACGATGAAGTGGAAAGGATCTCTCTGTTTGACGAAGGAGGCAGATCATGACGATATGCAAAGGCTGCGGCGCCGTGCTGCAAAATGAATTTCCGGATCAGGCAGGATACACACCGAAGACCGATGCTGAATACTGCCGCAGATGTTTCCGTCTGATCCACTATGATGATCTGACGGTATCCATGCGCACGGGCATCGACCCCGATATGGTATTGAACGAGATCGCTGCCAGAGATGCGCTGGTACTGTGGGTGGTCGATCTGTTTGACTTTGAAGCAGGCATGATCCCTGGTCTTACCAGAAAGATCGGAGATAGGGACATCATTATGGTCTGCTCCAAACGCGATATTCTGCCGGATACACTGAGCCATGAAAAGATCGCAAGATTTGTATTTTCGAGACTGAAGGAGCTTGGCATCCATATCAAAGGCCTGATCATGACCAGCAAGGACAATGACGGGATCCGGGAAGTCAAGGATGCTGTAAATATGCTGAGAAACGGCCGTGATGTGATCGTCATGGGCAGAGCCAACGCCGGCAAGAGCACACTGCTGAATCATCTTGCCGGACAGGAGATCCTTGCAAGCAGCCGGTATCCCGGAACGACTCTGGCACTCAACCGGATTGAGATCGACGGCGTGACCTATATCGACACACCAGGCATTGAGATCGAAAACAGCCTGCTGATGCAGGTCAATGAAGCAGATCTCAAAACGATCCTTCCGTTCACAACCATCAAACCGCAGATCTTCCAGCTCAGAGGCGATCAGTCATTCGCCGTCGGCGGACTGTTCCGTCTGGACCTGAAGGGATGCGATCACGCAACATGCGTGTGGTATATCGGAAGCCGTCTGAACCTGCACCGCTCCAAAGCATCTGCAGCGGACGAGCTCTGGGAAAAGCATTACGGAAAACTGTTTTCACCGGTCCCGGTGAACAACGCGTTCCGTACGATGACCATCCGCAAGGATCTTGATAAAGTGGATGTGGTCGTGGACGGTCTTGGCTGGGCAAGCATCAGCGGGCAGGTCGGAACGATCACCACGAAAGCACCTGAACATGTGAATGTAACATTCAGAAAGGCAATGCTGTAATATGCTCACAGGAAAACAGAAACGTTACCTGCGTTCTCTTGCCGAGACGCAGCCGGCAATCTTTCAGATCGGCAAGGAAGCACTCAGCGATAACCTGATCGATACAGTAGATAAAGCGCTGGAAGCCAGAGAACTGATCAAGATCAGGATCCTTAAGACCGCACCGGAAGACACGAAGGAACTGGCGTTTGATCTGGCAATGAACACGCGCAGCGAGATCGTTCAGATCATCGGCAGAACACTGATCCTTTACCGCAGAAGCCGTGAACATAAGATCGTTCTGCCATGAAGACATGTATTGTAAGCGCACCGTTTGATCCGGTCACCCATGAGGAGATCAGACGTCTGCTGAATGCGGCGAAAGTCAACGGATTCAGAAAAATATATCTGTATGCATCAGAAGAAGGGATCCTGCCCCGCAGGGAGCGGATCCGCATGCTGAAGCTCGCCATCAGACCGTGGCGCAGACTGGAGCTGTATGAAGGCAGTGACTGCCCGGAAAACATGATTCCGCTGAACAGCAGATCGGAAGTGACGGTACGGCAGGGAAGGTATGACCTGGCTGCACCGGGCATCAAGAAAATACTGATCGAAGAAGGACCGTACCTGAGCGAAACACTGAACCATCTGTGCAGCCCGCATCGTGCAGCCCACAGCAGGTCAGTCGCCATGGTATGCCGGCAGCTGGCTGAAGCACATGGTATGGACGCTGATCAGGCATGGCGGGCAGGCATGATGCACGACATGACAAAAGGCTTCAGTGATGAAGCAAACGGAAAGATCATGAAGGTATACACACCGGAAATGATGGAATACAGCCCGAAGGTATGGCACAGCTATACAGCGCCTGTATACCTGTATCATTATCTGGGACTGCGTGATCATAAGATACTGGAAGCCATCAGGCATCATACGCTTGCGGACGGTACAGGAGATCTTGACAGGATCCTGTACATTGCCGATAAGATCGAACCGTCCAGAGGATATGATGCATCAAAGGAAATGGAATTAAGCAGACAGGATCTGAAAAAGGGAGCAGAGCTTGTTCTTGCGGAATCAAAGCAGTATATGCGTGAAAAGGAGGGACTGAATGTCTGATCTGCTGAAGTTAATCGAACACACCCTGAGTGAAAAACTTGCCGAACACATTTCCGTGATCGATATGAGAGGCGTCAACCCGTTCACGGACTGGTTTGTTGTCGCAACAGCCAGGAATCTCCGCCATGCGGACAGCCTCGCAGATGAGGTCGCCGATGCTGCACAGAAAGCAGGCTTCCCGCTCCGTACCAGAGAAGGTGCGGAAGGAAGCTCATGGATCCTTGTGGATCTCAATGAAGTGATCGTGCACATCTTTACGGAAGAAGCCAGATCGCAGTACAAACTGGAAAATCTCTGGGGCGACCTGCCGATCGAAGAATACAGTGAATAACAGGGACTCTGCGGAGTCCTTTTTGAATGCATCAAAAAAGGAAGCACGATGCTTCCTCAGTTTGCCGGTTTATCGATCGTATCCGGTTCCGCTCCCTGATACAGGTTATTCTGCAGCAGCCATTTCGTCAGATCAGCTTCACTGATCGGTGACTGCGGATCCCATTCCAGGGAGTTCAGTACTTCGATCTGATCCTGATTGTTTCGTGTGGCAACGAAGGCAGGATAGCTTCCGATATTCCATTCTGACTTGAGTCTGTTTGTCTGCAGCTTCTGTTCCAGAGCCGTAATGTCAACGTATTCGATCAGAGACGGAAGATCAACGCCTGTATTTCTTGCCGTGCTCTTCATGATCGTATTCTCCAGATATCTGCAGTCATCATTCTCGAAGCTGCAGAAGTAATAGTAATGGATCGCGGAAGGACCGGAACTCAGCGTGTAATCTTTGAGTGCTTCATAATTGACGATCGAATTCAAAAAGTCGTGCACCTCAGTCTGATCCGGTGCTTCCGGTTCAAATATAATATACCCGATAAATGCTGCGCTCCAGATCACGAGCAGGGTATTGAAAATGTATAAGATACGTTTCAGCATAACAGTGTGATTATTCTAGCATTAACCTCATAGTAAATGCAATTTGAATAATTTCCGTTATAATAAATTTTAAACGGGATTGAATATGAACAAATGGTATGAATACAAATATGTGAATCACAGAGACTGGATCCTTGACCATCTCGAAATGCTCGGCCTGACTGCACAGGAGACTGTACTGGTGCTGCTGATCGATTTCTTCAATCAGAACAACGTCGAGATCACGATCGAGCTTCTGAGCAGGAAGACAGGAATGTCAGTCGATGAAACAGACAAAGCTGTTTCCGTACTGTGTGCGAAACGCTATCTTGAAATACGTGCTTCCAGCAGAAAAGTGACTTTTTCACTGAACGGACTGTTTGAAACAGATACAGCAAAATATCAGAGAGTCCTCGACTCTCCGCTGTTTGAAACATTCGAATCGGAATTCGGCAGACCGCTCAGCCAGCAGGAAATGCAGAAGATCTCCGACTGGAACAGAACGATCGACCGCAAGCTGATCATCTATGCGCTCCGTCAGGCCAGCATCTATCAGAAACTGAGTCTTGCGTATATCGAAGGGATCCTGAAGGCATGGATCCAGAAGGGATATACAGCTGAAATGATCGAGGGAGGCAAATCATGAGAAGGGCTGACAGAGTACTGGAAGGCCTTGATCAGCTGTTTCCGGACGCCAGATGCGAACTGGATCATCAGAACAACTATGAACTGGCTGTGGCCGTTGTGCTCTCGGCACAGACCACAGACGCATCCGTCAACAGGGTCACACCTGCGCTCTTTGAACGCTTCCCGGATCCGGGATCACTGGCTTCAGGAGAACTTGCCGAGATCGAGCGCCTGATCGCCTCACTGGGACTGTACCGCAATAAGGCAAAGTCCATCAAAGGCATGGCAGAAGGGATCCATGAACGCTTTAACGACAACGTACCGGACAACATGGATGACCTTGTCAGCCTGCCGGGCGTGGGAAGAAAATGCGCCAATGTGATCCTGGCTGAATGCTATGGTGTACCGGCACTGGCTGTCGATACGCATGTCGAACGCATCAGCAAACGCCTTGGTCTGGCCGACAAAACAGACAGCGTCCTGGCAGTTGAAAAGAAACTGTGCAGAAAGATCCCGAAGTACAAGTGGATCAAAACACACCACCAGATGATATTTTTCGGCAGATATCTCTGCCGTGCCAGAAACCCTGAATGCGACCGCTGTCCGTTTACGGATATCTGCAAAGAAACAGACAGGCCGCGGCTGAAACAGAATAATGAGGACTGAAACTATGGCATTGCTGCACATTGATTTCGAAAGCTGCTTTACCGGCTGCAACGAAGACGTCGACATCATCGTTCCGGACCGCAAACGTACCGAAACGCCTGCACAGTTCTACGGAAAAGACAAAAAATATCCTGTACTCTGGCTGCTGCACGGTACATTCGGCGGTCATAGTGACTGGGTCAGAAAATCAAATATCGAATTATATGCCTGCGAACATGACCTGATCGTTGTGATGCCTTCCGTTATGAATACGGATTATGAGGCATGGGACAACTTCACGCTGGGTTATGATTCCTGCAGATATATCATCGAAGAGCTGATGCCGCTGGTACATCACTGGCTGCCGGCATCAAGCAGACGGGAAGACAACTTCATTGCCGGCCTGTCGATGGGCGGCGGCGGTGCCTTGAAGCTGGCGCTTGCGTATCCTGAGCTGTTCGCAGCCTGCGCGTCGCTTTCCAGTATTCCGCGCAATGTGGAAGCCAACCGGGAACGCCTGGAGAAGCTGTATGCAATGAAGCGGAGCGAACTGAACGAAGACTCCGTCATGAAGTCTGATCTCAGGCTCTACAACAGCATGCACAGATTTGACAGCGTTGATGAATATCTTGCTTCACCGGCAAATACATGGCGTACGGTCGATCATGCCGCTGGCAGAAAAGACCTGCCGCGGTTCCTGTTTGCCACAGGCACGGAAGATCCCCTGATGTATACAACAGGGAACTTCCAGGCATTCAGAAAACACTGTGAAGAGATCGGCTTTGAAGCAGAATTCATCGAAGGACCCGGAAGCCATGAATGGCGTGTCTGGGAGCGCGATATCCAGTATGCGCTGAAGTTCTTCGGCTTTGGCAATGAACAGCAGGGCAACGCATTCTGAAATAGACAAAACATACTACGAAGGAGACACGATCGCTGTCTCTTTCTTTTTCATGTTCATACAAGGCGTCATTTGCTGCAGTTCGCTGATCCGAATGACTCTGAGAAAAAAAGAACAGGAGTGACCATGGGCCGCTCCTGTTCTTGTTATCCGAAGTAATAGATGGTTACGATATTGTCTTTGTTGTATTTGTTGATGTCCGTTCCCGGAGCCAGGACCTGTTCGGCGTCATCTGTATCATAGACAACTTCGAATGTTCCGGCTCTCAATGTATCGCGTACTTCCATGTACATGACGCCATTGGCGATCGACCATGCTTTGGCTGTTTCATAGTTGTACATGATCGCACCGTCGATATTGTCCGGTACCGTGGAATCATATCCCGTGCTCTGGTTGTCCGGCCTGCTGCGCGAAGATTCCTTTGCACGGAAGGAGACACAGATCTCATTTGACTTCACATCGCTCTTTTCATAGCCGTAATAACCGCACGCCTGTACATCAATGCCCGGCAGCAGATTGACATTCTCCGTAGTCGTTTCACTGTCACTCGTGATCTGACCGACGACCTGACCGTTCTGTGTGAGCGTTGCCTTATAGCGTACCGGTCCGTAGATCCAGCTGTAATCAAACAATCTGTTGCCGTATGCTTCAACAAGCATATTGCCGTATGCATCGTACAGACTGATATCCATCGTATTGCCGGCGTCTTCCAGCTTTTCCGCATCCGGATAAGCCGGCCATGTCAGTGTCAGCGTATCTGCGGATTCCTGGATGACATTGAAGTTATAGATCGTTGCCAGTGTTCCTTCACTCGGTTCGACAAGGTTGTAATAGTCTGACTTGATCATGCCGTTGGCGATCAGACTGCTCGGCATGCCCGGAATGACGGAAGCGTAGGGGAATGTACCAAGGATATGCTGGATATCCGATATGCCTTCCGGTCTGGGTATGCCTTCAGGATGAATATCATCTGTCAGGGCACTCAGAATATGGTTGGAGATATATCCGGGAATATTGGCTTTCTGCTTTTCATCGCTGAAGTAGGTGTTGGCGTCTTTTTCGCCTTTTTCATAACCGACCCATACAGCAGTCGTGTATCTGGAGGTTTCCGAAACCATCCACTTATCTTTTGCAACGCCGGAAGGAATGTTGTATTCCAGACCTTCATCGCCCCAGTCGGTCGTTCCTGTCTTTGCGTAGACCGGATAATCTCTCTGCAGCAGCTGCATGTAGTTGTAGTACGGTCCGGAAACGCATCTGTACATCAGATACGCTGCCAGATACGCAGCCTGCTCCGTAAGAACCTGTGAAGGCTCATAGTACGGTTCGATCGGTTCGTACAGTCCGCTGCGGAACTCAATGCGCTGTATGGTATGAGGTTCAATGTAATAACCGCCGTTCATCAGGACGGCATGTGCTGCCATCAGTTCCTTGCAGGAAACGACCAGGTTGGATCCGCCGATCGCAAAGCCGATGTCGAAGCTGTCTTCAGTGATCTGCGAGAATCCCAGAGACATGATGTAGTTGACGACTGTCTGCCATCCTGCTTTATTGATGACTTCCTGCAGCGTCTGAATTGCAGGTGTGTTCAGCGAATTTCCTACAGCGTAATCCAGCGTCATCTGGCCGCCGTACGAACCGCTTGCGTTTTTCACGATGATATTGGTTCCCTCGTACATCAGAGGCCTGTCTGTGACGACATGGCTCGTTGCCCATCCGAGGTACTCAAATGCCAGCGCATAGTCCAGGATCGGCTTGACGCTGGATCCCGGCTGCTTGTACTGACTGGTCGCATGGTTCAGCAGCATGCTGCCGCCGCGTCCGTAGTTGCGGCCGCCGCCCACTGCCACGATGGCACCGGTATGATTGTCTTCCGAGATCATGCCGACTTCCATCAGATCATCCGGGAACCAGACATCTTCATAATATCCGGCCTGGATATTATCCATGACAGTCTGAACATCCGGATCCATGTAGGTGTAGATCTCCATTGCGACAGAATAAGGATCCTGTCCCGTGATCTTCTCCGCTTCCCTGATAGCTGTGTCGATATAGGACTGATATGCATATCCGCCTGTACCGCCTGAACGTCTGGAAGAAGGATCCACAAGCGTATCCTCAACCTTGATGTTCACAGCGAGCTGATATTCGGACTTCTTGATATATCCGTGTCTCAGCATCAGCGACAATACGGTATTTCTGCGTGCTGTCGCATAGTCCAGGAAGTTATGCGGGTCGTAATAGTAGGGTGAGTTGATAACGCCGGCAAGCATCGCTGCTTCTGCCAGGTTGAGCTCTCCGGCTGACTTTCCGTAATAATACTGGCTTGCCATCTCGATACCGCGGATATTGCCTGTACCGCCGAAGTTCAGCTTGTTCAGGTAAAGCTCAAGGATCGATTTTTTGTCTGTTTCTTTTTCCAGTTCCCTGGCAAGCGCGATCTGCTGGATCTTGTATTCGATATCCTTTGATCTTGCGATGCCGGCTTCTTCATTCTGCCAGTATGTCAGCTTGACCAGCTGCATCGTGAATGTCGATCCTCCCTGACGGGCACTGCTGCCGATCAGGATATTCTTGACAGTCGTAAATACAGACTTGGTAAAGCGGGAGATATCGAAGCCGTCATGATCGAAATAACGTGAATCCTCGGTCGCCAGGAAGGCGTCGATCACTGCCTCGGACAGCTCATTGTACGATACGTTTTCACGAAGCTGTGTGCCGACATCCGCGATCAGGGTGCCGTTCATGTCATAAACATGCGAAGATTCCGGTGAGAAGAAATCATCGACGACCAGCTTCGGCTTTTCTTCCAGCATCCTGCTGACGAGGGCTCCGCCGGCTGCGCCGGCAATGATCTCGAGGACCAGGAAGAAGATGACGATCATCGTCAGAAGGTTATATACCTTCAGCTTCTTTTTTCTCTTTCTTGTTCCGGAGTGAGAAGCTGTACCGGAGGATCTCTTCGGCGCAGCTTTTGCGGTAGTATCAGCTGCTGCTTTTGCGGCTGGTTTATCTGTTGTTTTCGCCGCAGTTTTCTTAGGCGCGGATTTCGCACCGGTCTTTCCGGCTGCTTTGGAAGAACTGCGGGCTGCTGCTTTTTTCTTCATTCGTCTGATTGCTTTCCTGATCCTTATGACACCGTTTTTCAACGATGCATTCTGTACTTTTTCTTTGGCAGGCGGAAGGGGAGCCTTCTTGGCCTCTGCTGCAGGCGCACCGGCATCCTGTCCGGTCTTGGCCTCTGCAGGAACAGCAGGCGGTTCGACCGCAGGCTGCTCAGTGCCTCCGTCAGAATCTGCCGGAACAGCGGGCGGCTGAACAGTTCCTTCTGCATTCTCTTTTATATCTTCCGGGCCGATCATCGTTTCATCCGGTCTTGGAGTTTCACTCATTGGCAGTCTCCTTAAAATAAAGTGCATCCACGATCTTCAGGTAATCAACAGGCTTGATATAGTTGTATGGAATCAGGATGCCGTGTTCTTTGAACCATTCATAGGGAATGGAACTGCGGTCGGTATTCCGTACATACCCGGTCATATCGCCGGCGTTGACATAATATGTTTCATCAAGATTGGTGAAACGTACGATGACAAAGGCGATCGCACCGTGCCTGGCAACAGCGTCCAGATGGACCATCTGATGCTGGTGGATGGATTTGATCGGAAAGGATGTTTTCGAAGCGCATTCCTTTGCCTCAAAATCAATGTACTTTCCTTTGTATATCCCGTTGTAATCCGTCGTGCTGGGCAGTTTGAAATACGCTTCGGTGATCTTTGCAGCAGAGCGCATCGGATAATCTACCTTGACGATCGTAACAGGGGTGGGCTTTTTGTGAATGACAGCAGTATCATCAGCCAGATACCTGCTGTTGGTTATATTGATCTCTTTTTCAAGTTCCATGCCGCGGTGAGCCGCAGAAGTCTTTTCATGGACAAATGTATTCTTCTTTCCGTTCGGATAGTTCACGATCTCATAACCTCACCACGTTATTATAACTGTCTTGACTTAAATAAGGAAGTGCAGTTGATTTTGAACTCCAATCCTGCTTTAATTAATATATTAGGGGGAAGCAGTGAATATGGCAGTAAAGGCAAATCTTGATATTCAGGCGATTCTTGATAAAGAGTTCAATGTTGATTTTAAAGGATACAATGCTACAGAGGTAGATGCGTTCCTTGATCTTGTGATCCAGGATTACCAGATGTTCCAGCATACATGTGCTGATCTGATGGAAAAAAACGGAGAGCTTGAAAGAACGAATGCTACCCTCAGGGCAAAGCTGATCGAACTGGAAGGGCGTACGAAGGTACAGGCTGAAAACAGCCCGAGTATGCAGGGCCAGGCGAATATTGATATTCTCAAGAGAATATCACGACTGGAAGAACAGGTGTTCGAACAGAAGAAATAACAGGCCATCTTGAGGCAGCCGCTGGGAAACCAGAGGAAAGTCCATGCTCGCACCGCCTGAGACGGCGGTAGTGATTGTGCTGGTCCAATCAATAAGGCCAGGCAGCGTAAGCTGACGGCGGAACGGAAACCTAAAGACATTGTCCATGGTCTACGTCCATAATGTGTCACAGTGACGGAGCCGGCAGGGAAACCCGCCGGGTGGAACGCGATAAACCCCTCAAGCGAGAAATCCAAATTTGGTAGGAGAATCTCCCGGAGCGAAATGAAGCCGAGGGAGGGGGCGAAAGCTCAGATAAATGGCTGCCATGTCCGTTTTCGGACAGACAGAACATGGCTTACCGAGTGTGCCTGTTCAGGAGAAGGCTTGCAAAAGTCTTCTCTTTCTTTTTATGCAGACATTGAATTACATTCTGCGAAACAGATCATAGCTGCACCAATCTATACAGTTGCATAAACTTGCAATATTCGCAACATTATGCTACATTATACACGGCTGTTTGAGAAACAGAACAAATGATCTTCAGATGTATGGAACGGCGGCGGATGTGATATACTAGCGATTGAATATAAAAAAGGAGTGTTTATATGAATCTTCCGAATCGATTGACAGTATTAAGGATCATACTGGTGCCGGTCGTTGTACTGGTGTACATATTCCCGTACGCACAGGCTGGAATTGAACCTCGTATTTTTACCTTCGATTCCGTTAATATTTCCATCATCAACTTCATTGTGCTGGGCATTTATCTGATTGCGGCATTTACGGACTTCCTGGACGGACATATCGCCCGCAGCAGGAATCTGCAGACAACATTCGGCAAATTCGCCGATCCGATCGCAGACAAGATGCTGACGACAACGATGTTCCTGCTCTTTACATCCAGAGGGATCATACCTGTTGTTCCGGTCATCATCATGGTCTGCCGTGATATCGTCGTGGATGGCTGCCGTATGCTTGCGGCAAGCAACGGCAAAGTTGTTTCAGCGCAGATGCTCGGAAAACTGAAGACAGTTCTGCAGATGTGCACGATCGCACTGATCCTGCTGAACAATCTTCCGTTTGAACTGTGGGGACTTCCGGTCAGCGAACTGCTGCTCTGGTTCTCCGCATTCGTATCACTTGCAAGCGGCATCTCATATTTCTCACAGCTGAAAGACGATATTCTTGAAAGCAAATAAGGGAGCTGATGAATTTCGGCGAATATTATATCGAAGGAGAATGACTGTATATGGCAAAAGAAAAGACAGTCCTGAGTGAACAGGATAAAAAAGATCAGCTGCTTCAGGATGCACTGAAGGCAATTGAGAAGGAATACGGAAAGGGAAGCATCATGCGTCTTGGAGACAGGGCGGATGTATCCGTTGACGCTATTTCCTCCGGATCGCTGTCACTGGACGCGGCGCTGGGGATCGGGGGATATCCCAAAGGAAGGATCATCGAGATCTACGGACCGGAATCTTCCG